>NZ_JAQEHY010000041.1:0-3514 GCF_027665985.1 Butyricicoccus sp. AM78-15b2TA | reverse complement strand
AATGGGAAACCGAGGATGAGGAGTCGGACGAGCCGGATGCTGACGGGGGCAGCGCAGAAGAAGATGACGAGGACAGCGTGAAATGACCCGTTTCACAGACAGTCCCTATGAACGCATGATGACACGCAGGCCGGAGGGCGGGAAGGAAACTTCCCGTCCTCCCTCTTTGCCCCAAAGCCACCCCTGTTATGGCTGCGGAAATTATGGAAGCCCCTGCGTAGGTGTCTGCCACCGTGAGATGGAACGATGGCTCAAAGAAAGGAAACGAAAAAAATGAGTGTTCTGATTATATTTATCAAGCTGATTGCTGTTTTTGACCTGCTGGTAATTGCTGTGTATTTTGGCGGCGACATTCTTTCTACCATGTTAAACAAACTTCGGAGAAAAGCAAAACAGGAAGATTCCTTTGACTTTTCTCAGGATGCCGTGATGGTTTCATTATTCATAGATTCTGTCCGTCAGCTTTATTCCGGTGACGCGGCAGATTTTGTGGAAGATAAGATTCTGCCAAATGCGGAGAAAACGATGGCTGTTTTGACGGACCAGGAACAGGCAGCAGCCCGTCTGCTCTTATCTGCCCTGATCGGTTTTCTTGCAGCAGAAGCTCCTATGGATGAACAGAGCTTTCCTATGGTAATGGAACTTCTGAACTGTATGGAGGGTGAAAAAGAGGATGGTTGTCAGGATGCAGTAGAAAGTTTGCTTGAAGATGCTGTCCGCAATACCCACCGCCATGAAGAATATTACAGCAATTATCAACGCTACCAGCTGATGCAGGTGGATAAAACTCGTGTCATTTTGGCTTGCCGCATCATCATCAATGACCTGCTGGGGAAACTGTACCGCTATGACTACCGGTTTGGTTATAACCTGCTTCTGGATGAGGAAAACAGCATTGAGAAAAAACTGCACACGCCTGTGCGGGAAGAATGGGAGGTTGAAGAATATGAAGCTGGTGATTGCTGAAAAACCATCAGTTGCCCAGAGTTTGGCGGCGGTGATCGGTGCAACTGCCCGTAAGGACGGGTATCTGGAGGGCAACGGCTGGCGTGTCAGCTGGTGTGTGGGCCATCTGGCCGGTCTTGCGGACGCAGACAGCTATGACCCCAAGTACGCCAAGTGGCGATATGATGACCTGCCTATTCTGCCGGAGCATTGGCAGATGGTGGTGGGAAAGGATAAGAAAAAGCAGTTTGATATTCTCAAAAAGCTGATGAACGCCCCGGATGTGACGGAGGTAGTAAATGCCTGCGATGCCGGACGCGAGGGCGAGCTGATCTTCCGCAGCGTCTACGAGCTGGCAGGCTGCCAAAAGCCCATGAAACGCCTCTGGATTTCTTCGATGGAGGACTCCGCCATAAGGGAGGGCTTTGCAAACCTGCGCCCCGGTGCGGACTATGACGGGCTTCGGGATGCTGCTCTTTGCCGCGCTAAGGCCGACTGGCTGGTGGGGATCAATGCCACAAGGCTGTTTTCCGTGCTGTACCACCGCACCCTCAACATCGGGCGCGTGATGTCCCCAACCCTGGCGCTCATTGTCCAGCGAGAAGCTGAGATCGACACCTTTAAGCCAGTTCCCTTTTATACCGTGGCGCTGGAGCTGCCCGGTCTTACCGTATCCGGGGAGCGCATGGCGGATAAGGCTGCTGCCGAGCAGCTGAAAGAAGCCTGTCAGGGTGCAGCTGCCACAATCAAAAAGGTGGAGTGCAAGGAAAAGTCCGAAAAGCCGCCTGCCCTCTATGACCTGACTACTCTGCAAAGAGATGCCAACCGCCTGCTTGGATTTACAGCCCAGCAGACCCTGGACTATCTGCAAAGCCTGTATGAAAAGAAGCTCTGCACCTATCCCCGTACTGACAGCCGCTATCTGACCGGTGATATGGCAGACAGCCTGCCGGTGCTGGTCAATCTGGTTGCCAATGCTATGCCGTTTCGCAAAGGGATCGCCATTACCTGTGACCCCCATGTGGTCATCAACGATAAGAAAGTAACTGACCACCACGCAGTAATCCCTACCAGAAATCTCAAGGATGCAGACCTTTCTGCCCTTCCTGCGGGAGAAAAAGCGGTGCTGGGGCTGGTGGCCCTGCGTCTGCTGTGCGCGTAGCCCAGCCCCATATCTATTCGGAAACTGTTGTGATTGCAGCGTGTGCCGGTGGGGAGTTTACCGCCAAAGGAAAAACAGTGAAGCACCCCGGATGGAAAGCTCTGGAGGACGCTTACCGTGCCAAAATGAAAGATGCAGAGCCGAAAAAAGATGGTGCAGAGAAAGCCCTGCCGGAGCTGACTGAAGGACAGACCCTTGCGGTTGCTGCTGCAATCGTCAAAGAAGGCAAAAGCAGTCCACCCCAGCACTTTACGGAGGATACCTTGTTGTCCGCAATGGAGACTGCCGGAAAAGAAGATATGCCGGAGGACGCCGAGCGAAAAGGTCTGGGGACACCGGCCACCCGTGCCGGTATTTTGGAAAAGCTGGTATCTGCCGGTTTTCTGGAACGAAAAAAGAACAGGAAAACGGTGCAGCTTCTCCCTTCCCACGATGCAGTCTCCCTGATAACAGTCTTGCCGGAACAGCTGCAATCGCCGCTTCTGACTGCCGAGTGGGAGTACCGCCTGGGAGAGATCGAGCGCGGGCAGCTTGCCCCGGAGGAGTTTCTGGACGGGATCAGCACCATGCTGAAAGATCTGGTGGGAACTTATCAGGTCATCAAGGGAACCGAGTACCTGTTCTCCCCGCCCCGTGATGTGGTAGGCAAATGCCCTCGCTGCGGCGGTGAAGTTGCAGAACTGCAAAAAGGCTTCTTCTGTCAGAATGATTCTTGCAAATTTGCAATCTGGAAAAATAACAAATGGTGGGCTGCCAAGAAAAAACAGCCGACCAAGGCTGTGGTGTCTGCACTGCTGAAAGATGGCCGTGTCCGTGTAACGGGCCTATATTCTGAGAAAACTGGCAAGACCTACGATGCCGCTGTGGTTTTGGAGGACGATGGACAGTACGCCAACTTTAAGCTGGAATTTGATCAGCGGAAAGGAGGCAGCCGATGAAGCTATCTTTAGTGGAACGGGAAACCATTCTCCTTTATAACCAGGCAGAACCAATGGCTGAGGTCTACACCCACGATCCCCGTCTGATGGAGAAGCTGGAACTGCTGGCAAAAAAGCACCCCGACCAGATCACCCGAAAGGACGCCCATAACTTTACCGTCCCAAAGCGGTGTGTATCAGTCCGGGAGCCATATAGCGCAGAACGCCGCAAAGCCGCCAGTGAGCGTGCGAAAGCCGCCGGATACCAGCCTCCTATGCGAAAGTCCGGCAGTTAAAGGCACATGACAGAGAATGTATTTGAAGCAGTCAAGCAGTCGGTCAGCACCAGAGATGCGGCAGCGTTTTATGGGATCGAGGTCAAACGAAATGGCATGGCCTGCTGTCCCTTTCACGATGATAAGAACCCCAGCATGAAGGTAGACCAGCGGTTCCACTGCTTTGGCTGCGGTGAAGATGGGGATGTGATCGA
>NZ_JAQEHY010000040.1:0-5332 GCF_027665985.1 Butyricicoccus sp. AM78-15b2TA | reverse complement strand
TATATGCGAATCCGATTCAAGACAACGGACGCGCGATATGTGCTTGAAAAAATCCTGCGGCTCAACATGAAATATGTAATCTCTGAGGACGGCGGTGTGTACGGCTATTCGTACCGCTTCATGCATGGCAACATTCTCGTTCTGTCCTCGCCCAATGAAGAAAAGGGTGTGCTGCTGGAACTGCGCGGGCGTGGCTGCCGCGAGTTTGAGTGCTACCTGCGCGGACAGAAACGGTCATGGTATGAGTTTATGCGTGACTGCGCTACCGAGGGCTGTGTATTCAAGCGTATTGACCTTGCAATCAACGACCATGCAGGACTGCTCCATGTGCCGACGCTGTACCGCAAGCGCGTTACTGGTGAGTGTGTCACGCGGCTGCGAAATGTAGAATACTTCGCGTCCGGTCGTGAAAATTCGTGGGAAACCGACGAGGACTTAAAGATGGAAATGGGTCACACGCTCTATCTCGGCTCTAAGGATTCCGATGTGTACTTCTGTATCTATGAGAAAGCACAGGAGCAAAAGGCTAAATTCGGCAAGTCGATTGAGGACGCAGACATTCTCAACCGCTTTGAACTGCGACTGACGAACAATGCTGCGGAAAATTCCGCAGACGCGCTAATGGACAGCGAGGACGCGGCAGGACCGGCGTTTTCCATCATCAACAACTATGTGCGCTTCATCGAGCCGCAAGCCGATAAGCGGCGTTATGACTGCCCTACGGACAAGCACTGGGAACAGTTTATGCAGGGCGAGAAACGCAAGCTGAAACTGACAATGAAGCCGAAGCCGTTCGACTTGGAGCGCACGGAAAATTGGATAAACACACAGGTTGCAAAATCTATCAAAATGCTGCAAGAAATCGAGAAAATGAAAGGTCGGGATTTTGTGCAGCAGCTTTTGGACGGCACGGTGCTGAATGAAAAGCATAGGAAGATTGTCGCGCAGGTGACGAGTGAGAGTTCAGTGTGTAGATAAAAGGACTGGAGAATACCCCAGTCCTTTTATGATTCCGAATATCTTAAGTTGTTTTTTTAGATATAGTTATCTTTTTTTGATGGATGAACATGAAAATTGTATGACCAATCAGTCCGCTCAACACCCATAAAATAACTTGATCTGTCGAAAATATACCTGTATGGAGCATCACTCGCAATAATGCAAGCGATATAGAAAGTATAAGTTGAACAACTAAAAATCTTTTCCATCGTAGTAGGCAAGGAACATACTTAGAGAGAATAATTCCCGTTATAAGAAATATCCCTAAGTTCCCAGTCACGTTTTGGAACAGAATATTGTGTTTTTCCCATACTCCAATAGTTTGGAATAACCATGGGTATGAAAACGCATTAAGAAATTGCACAAAAGATAAGTGATTTGTGTCTTGGGCGAATAAAATAGATGTTGGATTCACAAATCCTTTATCGACTATGAATGAGAGATTCACTGCTATCCAAAGGAACGCTAATCTTTTCTCATATTTAGCTTTATATCTTGTTGGTGACAGATAATATATCAATATATGGAGGAAAGATAAAATGATGATACATAAGAGTAGTCCATCATATGAAAAATCAAATCTCCATTGCAAGGATATAATTGCTATGTAAGAAAAAAAGCACAAGAAACAAATTAGTGATACTATTTGGAGAAATTTTCGTGCTGTATCCATATTAGCTATATACCGAGAGTGTTCCGCTTAACCAACATCCGTCAGCCGCTTTAGATAACTCTACAAAATATTGATTACCAGAGTCTACATTAAAGGAATGTGATGTCTTACCCGCTCGTTGACACTCAAATTTACCGACAAATTTTGTTGTAAATCTGTTTTTCTGATATAAACTGGCGTAAAATGTTTTGATATAATAATCCGGATTATTGGTTGTAGATGATACCGCTACTTTAATAGTTGATTTACCGGTAAAATTATAATTTGTGTAAATCGTACTATCGAAATCAAAAGAACCGATGTAGTCCTTCGACAGATTCCATGTAGTACCATAGCTAGGTACCTTGGTTCCTCTCTCGTATTCGTTTGCTGGTGTCATAATATCATCGACCGCAAATGCACCGCCAATCATGGAAAACAGCACTGCAAGTGTACTCATAATTGAAATTAACTTTTTCATTTAATCACCTCTATTGAAATTACTTTTGGATGGTTGTATACTTATCGTATATCCACATAAGTCCGATGCACCGCTAACGCGGTGAGGTGTCCAGCCTTTCGGTTTATGTGGATTTTTTTATAAATCATTGGAATCACTACCTTTCTCGTCGTTATCTTAGCGAGTAAGTACCCGTATATGGTGGCTATCAGATATGATTCTGTAATTTTGAATCAGATTCTTAGGAAAGGAAAATAGTACCTTTCGCGTAGGTTCCGGTGTTACCTTTACTTAATTTGATATAGTACTTTTCTTTTTCAGCGATACGCGGAAATACTAAATGGACCTTTTGTCCATATGCAACATCAATTCCCTCGACATAAGTATTGCCGCTTTTTTTGTAAAGAGCAACGGTATAGCTTTTATCTTTCGAATTTCCGGTTGTTGCAGATACCTCTACATTAAGATAGCCATACGGATTAAGGAAACAATAATTTGTGTATGTATAGTCCTTGAAATTAAATGTTCCCATATAGGTGGTTTTACCTAAATCGTAAACAGATCTTGGAATACTGGAGCCACGCGCTTTTACATCGGTGAGAAAATTCTCGCTGTACTTTTTCATTTCTTGCTCGATTTCCGAATCCGTAATCGGTTCAGAAGAAACAATAAACGGTGCGCTGTCGTTCTCAGACGAATCGAGAGATTGTGTATCAATAGTGGTATCGTCCAACGCGAAAGCGCCGTTTCGCTGATATTCATTGTATTTGTCCATAATTTCTTCATCAGACATAGGGACAGACGAAACGATTACCGGCGCAGATGAAAGTTCAGTACTCTTAAGAGTAGTCTTCTCTTGTGGCATTGCTCCTGCACCGACCATAAGCGCCGACGCAAGCATGCAGCCAGCTAATGTCGCGCCTACTATCTTTTTGCACTTGTTCATGTTAACCTCCTTGTATCGGTCTTTCCGGAATTGTTGCAGTGTACCTGTAACAATCGTTGTGAGATTTATAGGAAAGTAGATTGTATTGTTTTGTCAAGTCAGATTCTATCCACATGAATCCGATGCACCGCTAACGCGGTGAGGTGTCCAGCCTTTCGGTTTTATGTGGATTTTTTAATAAACCATTGGAACCACCACCTTTCATAAGTTTATAAATTACGATCCCGGAACAGGAAGCCATTCTGGGTCTACCCAATATCCACGGGTTTCATTCCAGCGACGATACTGCTGCTTGCCTTTATATATGCGTGTTTTATAAACAATCACATCAGCATACGGTGCAATTATGCTATCACCACTGGTTTGGTATGCGGGTATTGGCGGAATATCTGCTGCCATTGCAATTGGTGCATTCGCAGATAAAATAGTCGCTATACCCAGTGCACAAAATAGTTGTTTCTTCATTTTTGTTCACTCTCTATCAACTTAAATCCTATTTGCTGATAAAAGTCAGCTTCTTCTTTTTTTAATTGAATTGGCTGTTCGTTTTGAATACACAGCCAATATTCCCCCACACGGTCTTGTTTGATATACGCCGTGTCACTGTTAAAGTCAATGGTCTGCGGCTCTGTACTTTTAGGTGCCTCAAATTGCGGTTGCGGCAGAACCGTATAGGACGCAATCAACAGAACGGTAAATACGCTGGTGAATACCGCATTGGCTACGCGATTGCGCCGATTGGCCGAGTAGGCCATAACCGTTTCAAACCGTTCCTTGATTGCGGCGTCTGCGTCCGTTCTGAATAACGCTGCTGCCGCGAACGGTATACGGTGTTTGCGGTCGCTCTGCTTCATCAGCGAAAGAATTGTCCGCAAGTATGCGGCGCGTTCCTTGCCGCACAATGTTCGTGCAACGGACAGGTCACATTTGATTTCTAAGTTCTGCTCCAAGTCCTTTTGCAGCAGATATACAACCGGATTCCACCAGAAGATTATGCAGAACAGTGTGACCAATAGTTTAACAACGGTGTCGTGATTGAGAAAGTGCGTGTACTCATGCAGCAGAACATAGCGCAGTTCCGCTTCGGTGTAGTTCTTGTTCGGCAGAATGATTCGCTTGTGAATCACGCCGATACCGAACGCGGATTCAACGCTTGTAGTGATGTAACCATGCACCTTGATTGTGCGACGGGTCTGTTGCTGCACTTGTCTGAACAGAACATTTATTTGTTCGTCCCATGGTTCGGCGTAATGCTCCACACTGCGTATCGCTTTACGATACTGCCGAGCATACCGAAACAGCAGCACGCAAAATCCAAGCAGCCATACAGCGCAAAGAATAAGTGCAAGTGTCTTATTTGCCAATATAGTATGTTCTCGCGTCAGCAGGTTGTAGATGTACGGATAAATAACATCATCTGCCGCAATCAGCGTGTGCGAAAATTCCAACGGCAGGAATAACCGGACTGCGCAGAACAGATACAACAGAACCATAGGCAGCACGCCGAAGTGCTGTTTGAACCGCGTATGCCGTAACAGGTAAATTGCTACGATTAGCAAACTGCTCCATAGTAACGCAGATAAAAATGAGAATATGGTAATTTGCATTATTTCTCTTTGCTCTTTTCCTCAATCTGTGCTTCGTACTCATCTACCATCTTTTCGAGTTCCGCAATCAGCTTTTCGTCCTGTTCCGGCGTGCGCTGTTTGCGGTCTTTTTTGAACAACGCAACGGCGATTCGAGCGAATAGTGCGTTGTTTACGCCCTGTTCTTCCAGCATATTGGCTAGAAATTCGTCCTTTGTCAGACAAGAAACAAATTGCTGTGACCGATAAAATCTGTCCTGCTGGATACCATCAGCCTTTATCATGCCCTTTTTGACAAGCTGCTTCACGAGTTTGTCAACATAATTCGGTTTCCAGTCGGCTTCTGTGATTTTCTCTGAAAGTTGGGCAACGGTTAATGGAGCGTTCTCTTTCCAGAGCGTGTTCATCAGAATTTCTTCTGAATTGGAGAGATTGTATTTTCTCATTGTGTTCACCTCCTCGCCCAATCACCTGTCGGGTGAAGTTCTTGCAGATAGGATAAACACTTATTGGGTGATTGTCAATAGAGAAAGTCACATTTTGTGTAAATGCCCAAAATATAACTTTATTTATTGTGAGAAAATACAGCGAAATAACAAGCAGCTTTGTATCAAGATAAGAAAAAGTAAAGATTTATTCTCTCTGCGCTCGCCGCCGCGAGAATGGTGAGGGGGTGCTGCGGCTGTGGG
>NZ_JAQEHY010000004.1:220266-253251 GCF_027665985.1 Butyricicoccus sp. AM78-15b2TA | reverse complement strand
ACCGGCCCGACCGGCCCCGCAGGTGAAGCAGGCGCAGTCGGTGCTACCGGTCCGACCGGCCCCGCGGGAGAAGCGGGCGCAGTCGGCGCTACCGGCCCGACCGGCCCTGCCGGTACAAGTCCGGAACCGGCGGCATCGGTAGCAGACGCAACCGGTGCGGACGACATCGTTGCACGGTTCAACGAGCTGCTCGACAGTCTGCGCGAGGCGGGACTGCTCAGGCTGCCGTAACCGCACAGAAAGGGAGTGGAAACACTCCCTTTTTTCTTTGTGCTGGCATTCGACTTTATGCGCGGCTTGTGCTATACTGATAGCAGAAATACAACAGCAGGAAAGCAGGAAGTATCATGACAATTCTGAATTGTGAATGCGGAAACGAGATTTTCATCATGGACGAGACCGAAGCAACGGCTTGGCAGTGCGAGCAGTGCGGTCAGTGGTATGATTTCTTCGGTGTAAAGGTGCCCGACCCGGCATCTGTGCAGCCGAAAAAGTCGCCTCATCTTGTCAACTGGAGTGCGGGCGAGGATTTGTAAGGCGAAGCGCCGCGGCAGCGCGACCGGAGCCTGCGCAAGAAGCCGCGGCAGCGCGACCGGAGCCTGTGCAAGAAGCCGCGGCAGCGCGGACGGAACTCGCGCAAGGAACCGCTGCTTTAATTGTGCGGTGCTGCCGTAAGTCTGTCGTCAGAAAAGGACAGGAAAAGCGCGGGCGGAAGCTGTAAAAAGTAACAGAACTGTAACCTCGCTTTGTGTCGAAAGGTGGTATACTTATATCTTAGCAGCATATATTATAAAAAGGATAGGAAGGATGACAAAAATGGCATATGAATCGGCGCGGCAGGCGCCGCGCAGCCCGCATAGAAGAGGGCGCAGACGCAGACGGCGCAACAGTCACTACGGTGTGCTGTTTGCCCTGATCATTCTGATCATTGCGGTCATTTTCTTTGGTGTGCGGGCGGTCCGCTCGATTGTCGGAAACGTGGTCAGCAGCAACAACGTGCTGGTGTATCAGGTGGGAAACACGAATGCATATAAGAACGGCAAGACGATACAGGTTGACGCTGCGCCTTACCGTGACAGTCAGGGCAACGGCATGGCGTCCATCAGCTCGCTGTGCGATAATCTCGGATTGGAGCTGAACTGGGACGAGAATGCCAAATCCGGCACGATCACACTCAAAAAGACCGTGCTGACAATTAAGCTCAGTGATACAAACCTGCAGGTCGGTGACGCGACCGAGACCTTTGCCTCCGCACCGGTGGAGAAGAACGGCGTGGTTTATGCGCCGGTCAAGGATATCTGTCAGGCACTTTCATGGCAGACCGGCGAGGTTGCCGCCGAAAACGGCGATCTGATCATCATCAGTCAGGCGAAAAAGGCACTGACCGATAAGAAGATCGGTGAAATTACGGATGATGCGCTCAAGGTGCTCGGCCCGGCTGAGGGACAGGTGATGAGCGGCAGCATCGTTATGCGAACCGGCTCGGATCAGCTGCTCTATGAAGGCAGCACCAAGCACATGGTGGAAGAAGGCAAAAAGCTGGGTGCAGGTGTGCTCGATCAGGACGGCACGGCGTATATCCCGCTCAAGGCCGCGATGACCGCGCTCGGCGGCAAGGCCGAGGACGACGGCAAGGGCGCATGGAATGTCACCTGCGGCGAATCCACCGCGACCGTGGATGCGGACGATGGCAAGACCAAGGTGGACGGCAAGCGCGCCTCCGGCAATGGCTTCTCCACCTACACGGATCAGGATAAGAACCGTTTTTACGTTTCTCCGCAGGTGCTTGCGGCGATCCTTGGCAAGACGTATACCGATCTCGGTGACGGCGTATTCTCGTTCACCGGCGTAACGCTTGACGGCTTTGACAGCCAGAAGGCATACCTCAAGAACATGAAGGATAAGCTGGGCGATGCTGTGGACGGCGATATTCCGGAGGCCGATGTCTATATCGCGCTGACGTTTGACGACGGTCCGACCGGCAAGAAGGACGGCTATCCAAACGGCCTGACCAACTATCTGCTGGACGGTCTCAAGCAGCGCGGCGCAGTCGCTACGTTTTTGATGGTCGGTGAGCGTGTCTCCGAGGTATCGGATGTGCTGCCGCGCATGGTAAACGAAGGCCATGAGCTGGGCAACCACACCATGAATCATCCGATGTGCCACCTGACCGGCCTCGGCACGGATGACATCCGCAGCCAGATTGACGATGCGACCAATGCGATCAAGGATATTGCAGGGCAGGCACCGCAGGTGCTGCGTCCGGTAGGCGGCGGCGTCAACTCGGATGTTAAGGCGGTAGCCGCAGAGCTTGGCTATCCGATCATCAACTGGAGCGTGGACACCGAGGACTGGAATTACCGCGATGCCGATCATGTGAAGAAGGTCATCGTGGAGCAGGCGCAGGACGGCGATGTTGTCCTGATGCACGACCTGTATGAGACTTCGGTTCGGGGTGCGCTGGCAGCGATCGACGAGCTGCAGAGCCGCACGGATAAGACCTACGCGTTTGTAACGGTCTCTCAGCTTGCCGCAATTCACGGCATCACGCTGGAGCCGGGCGTTGTATATAACGCACTGAGCGACAAAGTCGCGCAGCAGATCGCGGACGGCAGCTATTCGCCGACGGAGTTTACCTGAACAAAGAAATCCCGAACCAAACGGTTCGGGATTTTTTGTTTAGGAATGGAGAATTGATAATGGAGGATTGAGCATTACGGAACTACGCTATGCGCGGCATGAAATAACGCGCATAGCGCGATACCTCGTCGCAGCGCGGACGGAACTCGCGCAAGGATAGCGACATTTTCCATTCTCAATTTTCACTGTTTTCCGCCATACGATATCCCACGCCGACCTCGGTAAACAGGTACTCCGGTTCGGCAGGATTTTTCTCGATCTTGCGGCGGATATTTGCCATATTGACGCGCAGGATCTGGTTGTCACCGCCGGCTCGCGGTCCCCACAGCTCCTTGATGATGTAATCGTAGGTAAGCACCTTGCCGGCAAACTTGCCGAGCAGCGCAACGATACGGAACTCGCTGAGCGTGAGGTGGACATTCTCGCCGCGGACGAGCACCTGATGCTTGTTATAGTCGATGGTCATTTCACCGACCGTGTAGGTGCCCTCGCGGGCAATTTCGCTGTTCGCGGAGGTGGTTCTTGTGTGGCGGATGGCGGTGCGCACGCGCGCGAGCAGCTCGGCGGTGCCGAACGGCTTGGTCAGGTAGTCGTCTGCGCCGAGATCGAGCGCCTGCACCTTATCGTGCTCATGCGAGCGGGCGGAAACCACCACCACCGGCAGGCTCGACCACGAGCGCAGCTCGCGCAGGACGTCAATGCCGTCCATATCCGGCAGACCGAGATCGAGGATGACCAGATCCGGACAGTGCGAGGAGATCATGGTCTTTGCCTCGCTGCCCGAGCGGGCCAGCAGCGTTTCGTAGTCGTTGGAGTTCAAAATAGTGGAGATAAAGTGCGCAATGCTCTTTTCATCCTCCACGATGAGTATTTTTTCTCGAATGTTCATTGCAGTTCCGGCTCCTTTTCTATCATCGGCAGACAGAAGATGAATTCCGCACCGCCGTCCTTATTTTGTGCGTGCATCGTGCCGCCGTGTGCGCGGACAATGGCGTTGCATACAGAAAGTCCCAGCCCCATATTGCGCTTGCCGTCTCCGGTGGGCGTGTCGCTGTGGCGCAGCGTTCCGCTGAACAGCACGGGCAGCAGCTTGGGCGGGATGCCGCCGCCGTTGTCCTGCACGGCAAAGACGGCGTTTTCGCCATCCTGATGCACAGAGAGCGCAATATGAGTGGTGTTTTTGCCGTGCCGAACGGCGTTTTCAAGCAGATTGGTCATGACCTGCTCAATGAGGATCGCATCCATCGGCACGATGAGCAGCTCATCCGGAACAGCCACCGATATCTTGATGCCGGGATAGTGCTTGCGGAATTTGCGGGCGACCTCGCCGAGCACCTCCTCGGCGGCCTCAGGCTGCTTGGTGATCCGGGTGTCCTCGCCCATGCGGGTGATGGACAGCAGGTTTTCCACCACGCGGACCAGCCACTGCGCGTCATCGCGCACATCCTCGAGCAGCTGATGCTGCTGTTCGAGAGACAGGTCGGGCGTTTCCAGAATGGCCGAGGTTGAACCGATAATGGAGGTCAGCGGCGTGCGGATGTCGTGCGAGACCGAGCGGAGCAGGTTGGCGCGCATTTTCTCGCGCTCGCTCTCCATGCGAAACTGCTCCTGCTGCTTGATCTTGGTGGTCATCGTGCAGGTGATGAGCGATACGCACAGCATGACGAAAAACGTCAGCGGATAGCCGGTCATCGTGAAGTTAAATTCCCAGTAGGGGAAGGTGAAGATGTAGTTGATGCCGATAACGCTCAGGAATGCGGCAAGCGTGCCGAACAGATATCCGTTTGTGAAGCGCGAGATGAGCAGCACCGCGAGAACAAATACCGGAGAGGCGAAGCCGTCGCTGATGTCCGAGCGGCGCAGCAAGGTGCAAAGCGCCAGTGCACAGATAAATATCGCCGCGAAAATAAGGAAATCCCGCAGCGTAAACGAGAATAAACGCGGTTTACCGTCCTGTCGTTTCATGTCGAAGCCTCCAAGTGCATAAATGTACAAGTTAATTATAGCAGATAATCCGTTAATGTGCTGCTAAAACTTACTGAGTGGAGAATTATGCAGCAAAGATATTATCCATTCGGTAAGTTATCATGCAGGGCAGGGCACTTCGGAGCGCCCCGCCCTGCGATTAAACGACAAAATCCTGCCGAATGTTGTACAGAACAAATATTCGGGTGACAACAACCGCTATCCGTGTTATAATAATCCATTATAGGGTAATATAGAATCAGAATCACTGCAATAATGGAGGAAACAGCTTGCTTTGGAGAGCTTTGATGAGCGGCGATATCCGCTCCGCATTTATCACACTGGCGCTTTCGCTGCCCGCGATCGTGCTGTGCCTGTCCATCCACGAGACCGCGCACGGCGGTGCTGCCTATCTGCTCGGCGATCGTACCGCGCGTGATTCCGGCCGCGTAACGCTGTCGCCGATGGCGCATATCGACCCGATCGGTTTCCTGTGCCTGCTGCTGTTCGGCTTCGGCTGGGCGCGTCCGGTGCCGGTCAATATCGCCAATTTCAGGAACAGACGCTGGGGCATGGCGCTGACTGCGCTTGCCGGTCCGGTATCCAACTTTATTACCGCCTTTATCGCGTACTGCCTGTATTTTGTGGTGCGCATGAACATGGCGAATACGTTCCTGTGGTCGCTGTCGCAGTTCCTGCTCATCGTTGCGAGCATGTCGATCGGTCTGGGTGTGTTCAACCTTGTTCCGGTGCACCCGTTGGACGGCTCGCGCGTCGTTGACGCTTTTCTGCCGTTTTCGTGGTCACTCAAGCTGCAGAAGTACCAGAATATCATCTTTTTCGTGTTTATCGTGGCGCTCTGGTTCGGTTGGCTGGACGGCATTATGGACTGGGTCGGCAACGGCGTTCTCATGCTGGCGGTAAACTTCGTCAGCCTGTTTCTGTAAGCTATGGATTTTCATTTAGACAACTTTGACGGGCCGCTCGACCTGCTGCTGCACCTGATTTCCAAAAACAAGGTGAGCATTTACGATATCCCCATCGCGGAAATCCTTGAGCAGTACATGGCAGTTCTGCATGAGGCCGAGCACATGGATTTGGACGTTGCCGGTGACTTCATCGCAATGGCGGCGCAGCTGGTGTACATCAAGTCCAGGATGCTGCTGCCGAAGCACGAGGAGGACGAGGCCGAGGAGGACCCGAGAGCGGGGCTGGTCGAAATGCTGCTCGAGTACCAGAGACTCAAGAGCGCGACCGCGTTTTTTGCGGAAAAGAACGAAAACGGCCGTGATATCTACGTCAAACCGCCCGAACGGCAGGATGATGCGCCGGTGGAGTATCACCACACGGTAAACGATCTCATCCGCGCGGCAAACAAAATGCTGCGCCGCACCAAGCGCCGCCTGCCGCCGCCGGTGATCTCGTTTCAGGGCATTGTCGGGCGGGAGCCTGCACCGGTAGAGGGACGCGTCACCGCGATTCTCAAACGCTTTCTGTACCGGATGCGCGTGCCGTTTATGCGGCTGTTCGACGACGCGAGAAACCGCTCGGAGATCGTGGCTACCTTTCTGGCAGTGCTGGAATTATCCAAGACCCGCCGAATCCGTTTGGAAGGGGACGGCGAGGAGATGGAGCTGATGCTGACAAATGACAACACAAAATAACGGCAGCATGACGGCGCTCGAGGCCGGACTGGAGGCCGTGCTGTTCGCGGCAGGCGATGCGGTTACCCTGGAACGGCTGTCCGCGGCGCTCGAGGCCGCACCGGCGGAGCTGCTGGACGCGGCGGCTGCACTTGAGAACCGCTACGACTTCGAGAACCGCGGCATCATGCTGCTGCGTATCGAGGACAAGCTGCAGCTGGCATCCCGGCCGATGTACGGGCCGTATGTGCGCCGCGTGACCGAATCGCGCAGACCGCCTGCGCTGTCGCCTGCGGCGCTTGAGGTGCTGACCATCATTGCATACCGCCAGCCGGTGACGCGCGCGTTCATCGACCAGCTGAGAGGTGTCGATTCATCGAATACGGTGAGCAGTCTGGCGGAAAAGGGGCTCATCGAGGAGGCCGGGCGGCTGGACGTGCCCGGAAAGCCCATGCTGTTCCGCACGACCGACCAGTTCCTGCGCAGCTTTTCACTGGCAAGCATCGAGGACCTTCCTGCGCTGCCCGCACTCGAGGAAAACGAGCAGATGGAGCTGAACATGGACGGTACGCTGCACGAGACGCCGCCCGGCGAGCAGCTGCGCTTCTTGAACGGCGAGCTTGTGCCGCCGGAAACGGAGTGACCGCCTATGGGAACGGTTTTACTCTGGATTTTAGGCATTCTGCTTGGAATTGTACTGCTGGCATTGGTGATTGTGCTGGTGCTGCTGAATATTCGGGCAGGCATTGAAGCCGTCGGCGTGACCGGCGAGGTAAGCGTGGAGGCACGGTATGGGCCGGTTCGCATTCCGCTGTATCCGAGACCGCGCCACCTGAAAAAGAAAAAAGAGGAAACGGAAGCGGAGCAGAAGAAATCCGAGGAAAACGAAAAGAAAACGAGCGGAAAGCTCGGTCTTTCGCTGCCGAAGGACGGACTGGATGTCGGTGAGATCGCAGGCACGGTGCGCGATTTCCTCAGCGACCTGACCGACCGCCTGCGCATCAGCAGACTGCGGGCGCGCGTAGTTATCGGCACAGACGATGCGGCGCAGACCGGCATTCTGCTCGGGCAGGCTGCGGCGCTCTGCGGAATCATTGTTCCGTTCCTGGAGAATACTTTCGATATGCAGGATTACCATGTCAGCGCAGACGCGGACTTCAACGCCGACCATACCGAGTGGGCATTTACCGTAAACTGCTCGATACGGCCGATATCGCTCGTCAGAGTGCTGCTGCGGCATGGCAAGCCAATGTATAAGCTGTACAAGAAATATTTCAAATAATCAGTTAAAACGTATAAAGGAAGGCGAAAATTATGAGTGAACATCATCCTATCAGTGATTTGATGACCGAAACCATGTCCAAAATCAAGGAAATGGTGGATGTTAATACCATTATCGGCAACCCGATCGTAGCGGCGGACGGCACGACCGTTATCCCGGTCTCCAAGGTGTCGTTCGGCTTCGGCGCAGGCGGCAGCGAGTTCGCGTCCAAGCACGCGGCAAGCGGGTCTCCGCTTGCGTTCGGCGGCGGCAGCGGCGCCGGTGTGACGGTTTCGCCGGTGTGCTTCCTTGTCATCGGCAGGGACGGCAGCGCCAACATCCTCGGCATCAACGCACAGGCGTCCGACACGGTGGATCGTCTGGTCGAGATGATCCCGGGTGCGATCAACAAGGTGTCCAATTTCGTCAGCGGCTTCAAGGGCAAGACCGAGGACGCAGCCGAAGTGGCGGAACCCCTGTCCGGCGACGAATAAAACCGCGTTTTCCCGCAAAACCTACTCGCGTGAATGCTGAGTAGGTTTTGTTATGCGGGGAGTGGTGCAATGTGAAAAAGCTGTTTTGCGTGCTCGCGCTTTTGCTCGTGCTGCCGAGGGCAGGCGCGGTGAGCGCACGGGCGGCCGTCGTGATCGATGCAGACACAGGTGAAACGCTGTTCGAGCAGAACGCGGACAGCCGCCTGCCGATGGCGTCCACCACCAAGATCATGACCGCGCTCGTCGCGCTCGGCGAGGGTGACCTTGACCGCGTGTATACCGTAAAGCCGGAGTACGCCGCCGTGGAAGGCTCATCCATGTACCTGAAAGCGGGTGAGACACTCTCGCTGCGGGATACGCTGTACGGACTCATGCTCGCGTCCGGCAACGATGCGGCGGTCGCCATCGCGGGAGAGTGCGGCGGCATGAACGCCTTTGTGGGCAAAATGAACGCCAAAGCGGCGGAACTCGGTCTGATGGACACGCATTTCGACAATCCGAACGGCCTGCCGTCCGACACGCACTACACCACCGCACATGAGCTGGCCAAGATCACTGCGGCAGCGCTCAAGGACCCGGTGTTCCGGCAGATCGTCTCGACAAAAAGCTGCACGGTCAGCGGGCATGCGCTGAGCAATCACAACCGTCTGCTGAGCATGTACGACGGTGCGATCGGCGTGAAAACCGGCTTTACGCGGGCGGCAGGGCGGTGTCTGGTCTCGGCGGCCGAGCGCAACGGGCGCACCATCATCGCGGTGACGCTCAATGATCCGAACGACTGGAACGACCACATGGAGATGCTTGACGCCGGTTTTGCGCAGTACAGCGAGGTCACGCTGCATAAGGCAGGAGACACGATCGCAAACGCACGCGTGTTCGGCGGCGATACCGCGTCCGTGCCGCTCGCAGCGAAGAATACTGTGACGGCATATCTGCTGCCGGGTGAAAAGGAGAAACTGCAGCGCGTGCGCTACGGCGAGAAAATCTGCTATGCACCGGTCGTGAGGACGGCGCAGGCGGGTTCGGTCGAGTATCGGCTCGGGGATTGCGTCTTGGGACGCGATACACTGGTCTATGGCGGGGAATCGCTGCTTCCGGCGGAAGAAAAATCCTTCGTTGAACGCATTATGGAACGGTTTAGAAATTGAGAATTGAAAATGGAGAATGGAGAATGACGCTATCCTTGCGCGAGTTTCATCCGCGCCGCGTCGGAATCGCCGCAGCGCGGCGTAATTAAATTCCGCCTGTAAGGCAACACATTCATTTTCCATTCTCAATTCTCCATTTTCCATTAAAACAATAGAACAACACGAAAGAGGTAACATAAATGGAAGAAAGACTGCAGAAATTACTGGCGCAAGCAGGTTTGTGCTCCCGCCGTGAGGCGGAGCGTTGGATCGACGACGGCCGCGTAACGGTAAACGGCAAAAAGGCTTCGGTCGGTGACAAGGCCGATCCGCGCCGTGACAAAATTTTCGTGGACGGCAAGCCCATCGGCGGTGCCGAGGAAAAGGTGTACTTAATGCTGTACAAGCCGCGCGGTTACGTCACCACCATGAAGGACGAGCACGGCCGCAAGACGGTTGCCGATCTGGTGCGCGGCTGCGGTGCGCGTGTCGTGCCGGTCGGCCGTCTGGATTACAACTCCGAGGGTCTGCTGCTGCTGACCAACGACGGCGATCTGCTTAACGCGCTGACCCATCCGCGCCACGAGGTAGAGAAGCATTATGAGGTGCGCGTGCGCGGCAATCTGGAAAACATCCCGAAGCTCGCAGAGCCGATGGAGATTGACGGCTACAGCATCCGTCCGGCAACGGTCGTTACGATCGACCGCGATGAGCTGAGCGCCAAGCTGCGCCTGACCATCCACGAGGGCCGCAACCGCCAGATTCGCAAAATGTGCGAGAAGTGCGGTCTGGAGGTTCGCCGCCTCAAGCGCGTGGCAATAGGCACGATGCCGCTCGATCCGCACCTCAAGAGCGGCGCATGGCGCGAGCTGACGAATGACGAGATTGCGTATCTGCAGGACATCGCTGCCGATGTGCAGGAGAACCTCTGATCTTCTAAGGGAATCCCTGCCTTTTTGCAATTTGCACCCATATGCTCTTGCATTTTTTTGCAGGTTCACTTACAATAGTATCGTGCAAATGCAGGAATGTATGCAGAGAATGCAATGCAGGAGAGAATATAATGAATGACCTGATCACAAAAATTCAAAGCGAGCTGCCCGGCTTTTCCAAGGGTCAGAAGCAGATCGCGCGTTTTATCTTAGAGCACTACGACAAGGCTGCGTTCATGACCGCGAGCCGTCTGGGTGTGACTGTCGGCGTGAGTGAAAGCACGGTCGTGCGCTTTGCGACCGAGCTTGGCTATGACGGCTATCCGCACCTGCAGCGTGCCCTGCAGGAGATGATCCGCAACAAGCTGACCTCGGTGCAGCGCATGGAGGTTGCGGGCGACCGCATGGGCGGCCGCGATGTGCTGCAGACCGTGCTGCACGCGGATACGGACATGATCCGCGTAACGCTCGACGAGATCGACCGCGATGCCTTTCAGGGCGCGGTGGACGCGCTCATGGGCGCCAAGCGAATCTATATCCTCGGTGTGCGCTCCTCGAGCGCTTTAGCCAGCTTTTTAGGCTTTTACTTCAACCTTTTGTTTGAAAATGTGACGCTTGTACATACGAACAGCGTCAGCGAGATTTTCGAGCAGGTGCTCCGTGTCGGACCGGGTGATGTGCTGTTCGGCATCAGCTTCCCGCGCTACTCCAAGCGCACGCTGAGTGCGATGAAGTACGCCCGCGACCGCGGTGCCCGCGTTATCGCACTGACCGACTCGCAGCTGTCGCCGCTGGCGCGTGTGGCCGATCATGTGCTGCTCGCACGCAGCGATATGGCGAGCTTTGTCGATTCGCTCGTGGCGCCCTTGTCGGTCATCAACGCACTAATCGTGGCTGTCGGCATGAGCCGCCGCGATGAGATTGAGCAGACATTTAACAAGCTGGAGCGCATCTGGGAAGAATACGACGTATATGAAAAACCGGAGGACGATATAAATTGAACATTATCGTAATCGGCGGCGGCGCAGCCGGTCTGATGGCGGCAGGCACTGCCGCGGAGCAGGGCGCGCAGGTGACGCTGCTGGAAACCAACGAAAAAGTTGGCCGCAAACTGTTTATCACGGGCAAGGGCCGCTGTAATGTGTGCAATAACTGCGATGTGCAGGAGGTTCTGCGCAACGTGCCGGTCAACCCGCGCTTTCTGTATTCCGCGCTCGGCGGCTTCGGTCCGGCGGACGTGATGGACTTTTTCGAGAGCCGCGGCGTTGCCCTCAAAACAGAGCGCGGCAACCGCGTGTTCCCGCAGTCGGACAAGGCAGCCGACATCATCGATGCGCTGTTCCTGTGGGTGAAAAAGGCGGGTGTGACCATCGTACATACGACCGCAGACGAGCTGCTCATCGAGGACGGTGTGCTCACAGGCGTTCGTGCCGGTCACAAGACCTATAAGGCAGATCGCATTATCGTGGCGACCGGCGGCGCGTCCTATCCGCAGACCGGCTCGACCGGCGACGGCTACCGCTTCGCGAAGCAGGCGGGACACACGGTTGTGCCCGCAAATCCGTCGCTCGTACCGCTCGTCGAGGACGGCGACACCTGTCAAAAGCTAATGGGTCTCAGCCTGCGCAACGTGCAGCTGACCGTGTATGAAAACGAGAAGAAGCTCTACTCGGACTTTGGCGAAATGCTGTTCACACACTTCGGTCTGTCCGGTCCGCTGGTGCTGTCCGCGAGTGCGCATATGCGTCATTTCGGCAGCAAAAAGTACCGTGTGGAGATTGATCTCAAGCCTGCGCTGGACGAAAAGACGCTCGACAAGCGTCTGCTCTCGGACTTTGACAAGCACAAGAACAGCGATTTTATCAACGCGCTCGGTGAACTGCTGCCTAGGAAAATGATTCCGGTGGTGATCGAAAAGAGCGGCATCGACCCGCGCGAGAAGGTCAATTCCATCACCAAGGCACAGCGTGCCGCGCTGCTGCGCGTACTCAAGGCGTTCCCGGTCGAGATTTCCGGCAAGCGTCCGATTGCTGAGGCGATTATCACTACGGGCGGCGTATCCGTCCGCGAGGTCAGCCCGAAAAGCATGGAGTCCAAAAAGCTGCCGCACCTGTATTTCGCAGGTGAGGTGCTCGATGTGGACGCCTACACGGGCGGCTTCAACCTGCAGATTGCGTGGTCCACGGGCCGTCTGGCGGGTCTGTCGGCTACGGAGGAGGAATCATGATGAAGTACATTTCGGTTGCCATTGACGGCCCGTCCGGGGCCGGAAAATCCACCGTGGCGCGTGCTGCCGCGGCAAAACTCGGCTATGTATATGTGGATACGGGTGCGATGTACCGTTCCATCGGTCTGGCGGTGTGCCGCAGGGGCATTGCCGGAGAGGATACGGCAGGCATTATCGCAACCCTGCCGGAGATTGCCATTCAGCTGACCTATCAGGACGGCGCACAGCACGTTCTCCTGAACGGCGAGGATGTCTCCGAAGCCATCCGTACACCGGAGATTTCGTACTACGCGTCCAAGGTATCCGCTGTGCCGGAAGTACGCCGGTTTCTGCTGGAAACCCAGCGCAATATGGCGAAAAACGGCAATATCCTGATGGACGGCCGCGACATCGGCACGGTTATCCTGCCGGATGCGCCGGTCAAGATTTTTCTGACCGCCTCGGCACAGTCCCGTGCGGAGCGCCGCTATAAGGAACTGATTGAGAAGGGGCAGCAGGTGACGATGGACGGCATCCTGCACGATATCAACGAGCGCGACAGGCAGGACATGACGAGAGCCGTTGCGCCGCTCAAACAGGCGGACGATGCGGTTCTGCTGGATACGAGCAGCCTGACGCTCGAGGAGAGCATAGCAGCCGTTCTGCGTATTATTCGTGAAAAAACGGAGGAAAAGGCATGAAATTCAAGTACCACCGCTGGTTCCAGGCTTTGGTTGTGCCGCTGGTAGCGCTGGCGTTCCATATTTTCTTTGGCTATCGCGTGATCGGACGCGAAAACATCCCGGAGGGCGGCTGCGTTGTCTGTCCGAACCATGTGCAGCTGTCCGACCCGCCGTTTGCGGCGGTCGCACTCGGCGGCAAGACGCCGCTGCGCCTGATGGCGAAAAAGGAGCTGTTCCGGAAGAAGATATTCGCGTGGCTGATCGCGGCGCTCGGCGCTTTTCCGATCGACCGTGAGGGCGCGGATATCACCGCCATCAAGACCGCGCTCGGCTGTGTCCGTGCCGGTCAGAAGCTGATCATTTTCCCGCAGGGCACACGCCATGCTGCCGAAGGCGAGACCAAAAAGGGCGCGGCTATGTTGGCAGTCAAGACCCGGGCACCGATCCTGCCGATGTATATCACCGAGGGCAAGCGTTTCCGCTGCAGAGCCACAGTCGTGATCGGCAAGCCGTTCACGACGGATCCGAAGCAGAAGGACTACGGCCTGATCGCGGATGATATCCTGCGCCGCATCTACGCGCTGAAGGAGCAGGTATGAGCGTAACGGTAGCTAAAACCGCCGGATTCTGCTTCGGCGTGCGCCGTGCCGTGGACCTCGCCGAGCAGCAGGCGAAAAAAAACGGAAAAATTTATGCCTATGGTGAAATCATTCACAACATGCACGAAATTGAGCGGCTGGAGAAGCTCGGTGTGCACACCGCGCATGCGCTGGAGGACATTCCGGACGGTGCCGGCGTGCTCATTCGGGCGCACGGTGTACCGCGGAATGTTTACACGCTGCTTCAAGCAAAAAAGTGCGAAATCTTTGATGCAACCTGCCCTTTTGTGCGGAAAATACACAAAATAGTGGACAAAGAGAGCGCGGACGGACGGCTGATTGTCATTCTCGGCAGCGCCGGACATCCGGAGGTTGTGGGCATTCAGGGCTGGTGCGGCGAGTCGATCGTGCTTGAGGGTGAGGAACAGGCGAGAGCCTTCTCGGAACGGCCTGAAATGGAAGATAAACCCATTTCTCTGGTCGCACAGACCACCGTCAACCGGTCAATTTGGAATATTTCCGTAGGACTTATAAAAAAAAGGTGTACAAACCTCAAAATTTTTGATACAATATGTAAAGCGACGGATGAGCGCCAGTCGGAGGCTCGTCTGCTTGCCGGTGTATCGGATCAAATGATCGTGATCGGAGATAAGAAAAGCTCCAACACCAAACGGCTGTATGAGATCAGTCGGTCGCTGTGCTCGGATGTGCGCTACATCGAAGACGCGGCAGAGCTTACTACGCAGGAGCTCGGGCAGCACCAGCACATCGGGATCACGGCGGGAGCGTCCACACCGGCATGGATAATTAAGGAGGTCAGTAACATGATGAGCGAAGAAACCAAGATTGAAACTGGTGAGGACTTTGCAGCAATGCTGGAGGAGTCCTTCAAGACTTTAAATAATGGAGAAAAGGTAACCGGCACCGTTGTAGGTATTTCCAATAACGACGTACAGGTAGATCTGGGCGTTAAGCACACTGCGTATATCCCGCTGGGTGAGCTGTCTGACGACCCGAACTACGACGTAGCTGCCAACATCCACGTTGGCGACGAGATCGAGGCTGTTGTTGTTCGCGTAAACGACGGCGAGGGCACCATCACTCTGTCCAAGAAGCGCGTTGATCAGCTGAAGGGCTGGGAGACCGTTGAGAAGGCTTACGAGGAGCACACCCCGGTTGAGGGCACCATCGTTGAGGAGAACCGCGGCGGCGTTGTAGCAACTGCATTCGGCGTACGCGTATTCATCCCGGCATCCCAGACCGGCGTACCGAAGGATCAGCCGATGAGCCAGCTGGTTAAGACCAAGCAGTCCTTCTATATCACCGAGATCAACCGTCAGCGCAAGCGCGTTGTTGGTTCTATCCGTCAGATCCAGCAGGAGGCTCGCAAGGCTGCTGCTGAGCAGATCTGGAACACCATCGAGATCGGCAACGAGTACGACGGCACCGTTAAGTCCCTGACTTCCTACGGCGCATTCGTAGACATCGGCGGCGTGGACGGCATGGTTCACATCTCCGAGCTGTCCTGGGGCCGTATCAAGCACCCGTCCGAGGTCGTTTCTGTTGGCGACAAGGTAAAGGTATTCGTTATCGGTCTGGATAAGGAAAACAAGAAGATCTCCCTCGGCTACAAGCGCGAGGAGGACAATCCGTGGAACGTATTCAAGTCCAAGTACGACATCGGCTCTGTTGCTGAGGTTAAGATCCTCAAGTTCATGCCGTTCGGCGCATTCGCTGAGATCGTACCGGGCGTTGACGGCCTGATCCACATTTCTCAGATCGCTGATCACCGCATCGCAAAGCCGGAGGACGAGCTGGAGGTTGGCCAGGTTGTCGAGGCTAAGATCATCGACATCAACGATGAGAAGAAGAAGGTATCTCTGTCCATCCGTGCTCTGCTCGAGGACGGCGAGGATTACGAGGACTAATTCCTCATTTAGCTGTTAAGCGCAAAGAAGCACCTGATTTATCGGGTGCTTCTTTTTTGTTAATTGGTGATTGCGAATTGGTAATTAGTAGTCAGTAATTAACGTGACGGTTAAGCGGTTATGTAAAATAACCGTCCTAATGTGTCCTAATCTGTTAAAAAGGGAATATATATTGGCAGATAATAATAGTAAAACAGTTTAGGACGGTTTAGGACAGTTTTTTAATAGAGAAATATATTGTAACGCTTTACCGCAGGGTGCGACAAGGTGATTATGCAAACGTATGCCGCATACGCTGAATGGGGTGGTATTATGCGGCGCAGACGAAAAAATGGCAGGAGACTGGCACTTGTCATACTGATACTGATAGTAGCGGCTGGTCTTGGTCTGCTGACCATACGCTTTCAGCGCATTTTCATGGAGTACGCCGTCAACGTCTGCGAGGACAGCGCCATCAAGGAGATCAACACCTTGATGGAGGACGAGGTTTTCTCCCATCCGGAAGAATTTGCCGACCTTGTGGTGCTTGAGCGCGACAGCGACAACCGCATCACGGCCTTGCGTACGGATATTATCGCAGTCGGAAAGGTGAAGGCGCGTATCGTCAACGGTCTGTTTGAACACCTGGATTATCTGGAGGAAACGCAGACCGAGGTGCCGCTCGGCACGGTATTCGCGCCCAGTTTGTTTACCGGAATGGGCCCGAGGGTGAAGGTCGGTCTTGCGGGTCTTGCTCAGATGGAGGCGCAGTTCGTCAGCGCGTTTACCTCGGCGGGCATCAACCAGACGCGCCACCGGATTCTCATTGAGGTACACGCCGGCTTCCGCATTCTCACGCCGTTTGGCGGGGAAGACCGGGAAATCGTCTCGACATACCCGGTCACGGACACGGTTATCGTCGGCACGGTGCCCGAACGGTACACCTATATCGGCGGCTCCGGCTCTGATCTGCTCGGCGAAATCCGCGATTACGAGGAAAATTCGGATATTTCTCACGAAATCGGAAAATAATACTTCAAAAACTGCTCGTCATTTGGTATACTTAATCTGTGTGAGTATTTGCTCACACCAAAGGAGTTTTATTATGGACGTGCGTGAGCAGATTACCGCTCTGCGGGAGCAGCTGCGGTATCACAACGAAAAATACTATAACGAGGACGCGCCCGAGATCACCGACTATGAGTACGACATGCTGCAGCGTCAGCTTCGCACGCTCGAGGCCGAGCATCCGGAGATGGCGGACGCGAACTCTCCGACCCAGCGGGTCGGCGGTACGGCGAGCAGCCGGTTTGCCAAGGTAACGCACGCCTACCCGCTCGAAAGTCTGCAGGATGTTTTCTCGTTTGACGAGCTGGGCGAGTTCTATTCCCGTGTGGAGAATGCCGTCGGACAGGCGGAGTACGTTGTCGAGTACAAGATCGACGGCCTTTCGGTCGCGCTCGAATATGTGGACGGCGTGTTCGTCCGCGGTGCGACACGCGGTGACGGTCAGGTGGGCGAGGACGTAACCAAGAACCTCAAAACCATCAAGGACATCCCGAAAAAGCTGGAGAACGCGCCGCCGCATCTCATTGTGCGCGGTGAGGTCTACATGAAAAAGTCCGTGTTCGATGCCCTCAACGCCGAACTGGAGCTGCACGAAAAGCCGCTTCTCGCCAATCCGCGCAACGCGGCGGCGGGTTCTCTGCGGCAGAAGGACAGCAAAATTACGCGGGAAAGAAAGCTGTCCATCTTCTGCTTCAACATTCAGAACAGCGACGAGCTGCCGATGGAAAGCCATGTGCAGGCGCTCGATTACCTCAAGAGCCTTGGTTTTCCGACAAGTCCGCGCTATCCGGTCTACACCGACCCGCAGGACGTGCAGCGCGAGATCGAGAACATGGGCGAGACCCGCGGTGAACTGGATTTCGACATTGACGGTGCTGTTGTCAAGGTCAACTCCTTCGCGCAGCGTGAAACGCTCGGCTCGACCGCGAAATTCCCTCGGTGGGCGGCGGCGTACAAGTACCCGCCCGAGGTCAAGCAGACGCTTCTCAAGGATATCGTCATCACGGTGGGACGCACCGGCGTGCTGACGCCGAATGCCGTGCTTGAGCCGGTAAGGCTTGCCGGTACAACGGTTTCGCGCGCAACGCTGCACAACCGCGATTTTATCCGTCAGCTCGATGCCCGCGTGGGCGACATTGTTTCCGTCCGAAAAGCCGGAGAAATCATTCCGGAGATCATCGGCGTGGAAAAGGACCGGCGCCCGCTGGATTCCGTGTCGTATGAGTTCCCGAAGTTCTGTCCGGTGTGCGGTGCGCCGGTGTACGACGATGAGGACGAGGCGGCTATCCGCTGCACGAGTGCCTCGTGTCCGGCGCAGCTTTTGCGAAACCTGATGCACTTTGCGTCGCGTGACGCGATGGACATCGACGGCTGCGGCGAGGGCAACCTGCAGAAGCTGATCGACGCCGGACTGGTCAAGTCGGCGGCTGACCTGTACGACCTGACGGTCGAGCAGCTGCTGCCGCTCGGTAAAAAGGTGGACGTCTGGGCGAACAACCTTGTCCGCTCGATCGAGGCGAGCAAGACCCGCGACCTGTCGCGGCTGCTGTTCGCGTTCGGCATCCGGCATGTCGGCCAGAAGGCGGGCCGCATCCTGAGCGACCACTTCGGCTCGCTCGATGCGCTGCTGACTGCGCCGGTTGAGGAGATGACCGAGATCCGCGACATCGGCCAGACCACAGCGGAGAGCATCGCCGCATGGCGTGAGCTGCCGCAGTCGCATACGCTCATCGAGAAGCTGCGCGCACACGGCGTCAACTTCATCGGTGAAAAGACCGCAAAGAGCGACCTGCTCGCCGGAAAGACCATTGTGGCAACCGGCAGCCTGACGCTCTATACCCGCAAGGAGATCAACGATCTGATCGAGTCTCTCGGCGGCAAAGCGGCCGGTTCGGTGTCGAAAAAGACCAGCTATGTCGTCGCAGGCGAGAATGCCGGCAGTAAGCTGCAGAAGGCAGCGGAGCTGGGTGTTCCGGTGCTGACCGAGGAAGAGTTTAAGACGATGATTGAAGAAGGCAGCGGAAACGCTTAAATAAGATATGCCGTAGGGCACCCCGTCCTACGATAGATCATAAAATTCGTATCATAGATTTAAGATAAATAATTAGGAGGCAAACGACATGGCAATTTCCAGAAAAGAAATTGAGCACATCGCGTCCCTGGCACGTCTGGATTCGACCGGCGGCATTTTCGACCGTCTGGCCGATGACATGCAGGGTATCGTCGCAATGGTGGACAAGCTGGCTGAGCTTGACCTGGGCGACATCACCGATGTTATCAACACCGAGCGCAAGAATGCGTTCCACGAGGACGAAGTGATCCAGGAATTCACGCCGGATGAGCTGATCGAGCCGAATGCACCGGACTTCCAGTGCGGCGGCGTAGCAGTTCCGCGTGTTGTCGAGTAAGGAGGGGACAGAATCATGGCACTTTACGAAAAAACTGCGTCCGAGCTGTCCGAGCTGCTCGGCAAAAAGGAAATCTCCGCAGTAGAGCTGGCAAAGGACGTTTTTGCCCGCACCAAGGCGGTAGAGGATAAGGTTCAGGGCTACGTTACCGTAGCCGAGGAAGCAGCGCTCGCGCAGGCTGAGGCTGTAGACAAGAAGCGCGCAAGCGGCGATACGCTTTCCGCGCTGGCCGGTATTCCGATCGCCATTAAGGACAACATCTGCACCAAGGGCACGCTGACCACCTGCGCGTCCAAGATGCTGGGCAATTTCAAGCCGCCGTACAATGCAACCGTTATGGAGAAGCTGATTGCTTCCGATGCGGTCATCACCGGCAAGGCCAACATGGACGAGTTCGCAATGGGCTCCTCCTGCGAGAATTCGGCTATGCACCCGACCCACAACCCGCATGGTCTCGACCGCGTACCGGGCGGCTCGTCCGGCGGCTCCGCTGCTGTTGTTGCAGCAGGCGAGGCTCCGCTGGCGCTCGGCTCGGATACCGGCGGCTCTATCCGTCAGCCGGCGTCCTTCTGCGGCGTTGTCGGCATGAAGCCGACCTACGGTGCGGTTTCCCGTTACGGTCTGATCGCATTCGCATCTTCTCTCGACCAGATCGGCCCGTTCGGCCGCTCCATCGAGGACGCAGCCATGCTGCTCGATGCGGTTACCGGTCACGATCCGCTGCACGATTCCACCTCTGTCAAGACCCCGTTTGAAGGCTCGCTGCGCGCTAACCTGAACGCTGACGTCAAGGGTCTCAAGATCGGTCTGCCGAAGGAGTATTTCGGCGAGGGTATTTCGGATGCTGTCCGCAAGAACGTTATGGCGGCTGCAGAGGCATACAAGGCACTCGGCGCAGAGGTATTCGAGATCTCTCTGCCGCTCGTTGAGTATGCACTGCCGATCTACTACATCCTCTCTTCCGCAGAGGCTTCCTCCAACCTTGCCCGTTTCGACGGCGTAAAGTACGGCTACCGCACCCCGAATGCAGGCGATGACATCATCGAGCTGTACACCAAGAGCCGTTCCGAGGGCTTCGGCGCCGAGGTTCAGCGCCGCATCATGCTGGGCACCTACGTTCTGTCCTCCGGCTACTACGATGCATACTATAAGAAGGCTCGTGCCGCACAGCGCAAGATCCGCGAGGAGTTTGCAAACGCATTTGAGAAGTGCGACGTCATCCTGACGCCGGTTGCGCCGACCACGGCTTACGAGATCGGCTCCAAGACCACCAATCCGCTCGAGATGTACGCAGGCGATATCTGCACGGTTTCCGTCAATATCGCCGGTCTGCCGGGTCTGGTTCAGCCGTGCGGTTTTGATGAGAACCACATGCCGGTCGGCATGCAGCTCATCGGTCCGCGCTTCGGCGAGCAGACGCTGCTGAACGCCGGTCTGGCTTTTGAGCAGGCGTCCGGTCTCAAGAACATCATCGCTGCACTGTAAGGGAGGAAGACAAACATGAAATACGAAGCTGTCATCGGTCTGGAAGTGCATGCGGAGCTGTCCACCAAGAGCAAGATTTACTGCTCGTGCTCCACTGGCTTCGGCGCACCGATCAACACCCACACCTGCCCGGTCTGCACCGGTATGCCGGGCGCACTGCCGGTACTCAACAAGCAGGTTGTACACTACGCCGCCAAGATGGGCAAGGCTACCGGCTGCACCATCAATCAGCTGTGCAAGGCTGACCGTAAGAACTATTTTTACCCCGATCTGCCGAAGGCATATCAGATTTCCCAGTTTGATGTGCCGATCTGCGAGAACGGCGAGGTATTCTTCTATGTGGACGGCGTGAAGCACTCCTGCCGTCTCGAGCGCATCCACTTCGAGGAGGATGCGGGCAAGCTGCTGCATGACGAGATCGACGGCACCATCGTTGACTTCAATCGCTGCGGCGTACCGCTGATTGAGATGGTAACCCGTCCCGACCTGCATTCCTCTGCCGAGGCGAAGGAATTCCTTGAAATGATCAAGACCACGCTGTCTTACCTTGACATCTGCGACTGCAAGATGGAGGAAGGCTCCATCCGCTGCGACGTAAACGTTTCCATCCGTCCGGAAGGCTCCACCGAGCTGGGCACCCGTGTCGAGATGAAGAACATCAACACCTTCTCCGGTGCGGTCCGTGCGATTGATTACGAAATTGCACGCCAGATTGAGGTTGTAGAGAACGGCGGCGAAATCCAGCAGGAGACCCGCCGCTGGGACGACGTTAAGCTGAAGAACACGGTAATGCGTACCAAGGAAGACGCGCAGGATTACCGTTACTTCCCGGACCCGGACCTCATCGCCGTCGAGATCTCCGACGAGTGGCTGCACCAGATCGAGAGCGAGGTTCCGGAGCTGCCGATCACCCGTTACGAGCGTTACCTCAACGAGTACGGCATGACCGCCATGGAGGCGCGTCTGCTGTCCGACAGCTTTGAGAAGGCCGAGCTGCTCGACGCTGCTGCAAAGCAGGTTAAGCCCAAGGCTGCCGCAAACTGGATCCTGTCCGATATCTCCAAGTACCTGAACGACAAGGGCGTAAGCCTCCGCGAGACCAAGATGACCGCGGACAAGCTGGTTGCTCTGGTTAAGCTGATCGAGGCCGGCACCATCTCCGGCAACGCAGGCAAGAAGGTCCTGCCGAGCATGTTCGAGACCGACGAGACCGTTGAGGCTATCGTTGACCGCATGGGTCTCAAGCAGGTATCCGACGAGGGCGCAATTCTGGCCATCGTACAGGACGTTATTGCCAAGAACGAAAAGGCTGTTGCCGACTTCAAGGCAGGCAAGAATGTTACCGGCTTCCTCGTAGGCCAGTGCATGAAGGCTTCCAAGGGTCAGGGCAACCCGCAGATCATCAACAAGCTGATTGCATCCGAGCTGGCAAAGCTGTAATTCAGCTTAAAACCAAATTGATACAAGAGGATACAGAACGGTACTGTTCTGTATCCTTTTTTGTGCTTTTTGGGGAGAAATTTGTCGGAGAGAGCGGTTGTATTGGGGAAAAATGTTGTCAATCGACAGATATAGGAGTATAATGCTATTATGTATAAATGGATATGCAGGTATCGACTGGATGAGAAATACAGAAAAGAGTAAAACTGGAATTTGACAGGTGAAGGAATGCATATAACGGATTGGCTGGAAATACTGGGTGAGCACTTTCCGTTGGTGGTGATCGGCTGCGTTGAGGCACTGCTGGCAGTTGCGCTGCTGTGTGCGGCGCTGCGAAACCGCGGGCAGTGTGCGGATAAAAAAAGGAGCGCACTTCGGCGGGCAGATGAGATTCTGCTGTACAACATGGATCGACAGAGTAATGACGTATGCCTTGTCATGCGTCGGCGCGACCTGCTGCCGCTCTGTGCGGCAGGCGATATGCAGAGCCTGCTCGGTGTGACGTTCGAGCAGCTCCGGCAGGATGTTATGCTGCTTGCGGACGCACTGGAGGACGGGCAGAACGGCGTTTCTGTCTGGAAGAAATACCGTGCGTGGGACGGAGCACAGCCGTTCGAGACCGTCCTTCGGACAAAGAACGGCGAGTGGGTGCAGCTGAATGTGACACGCGGTGAGGACGATGGATATGATCTGTTCTGCTTCAGCCGCACGACCGGGCTGTGCGGGCGGATGGAACAGTACGAGGAGCGCCTTGCCAAGATCGAGGAGGAGAGCCGGTCCAAGACGACCTTCCTGTCGCGCATGTCGCACGAGATCCGTACCCCAATGAACGGCATAATCGGCATGCTGACGCTCGCGGAGAACCACCTCGAGGCGAATGCACCGGCGATGCAGTATCTGACCAAGGTGGATGAGCTGTCCGATCACATGCTCGCGCTCATCAACGACATTCTGGATATGTCGCGTATCGAGGCGGGCAAGGTCGAACTGGAAAACAAGGTGTTCAGCCTGCGGGAACTGGGTGACCGCCTGTACGATATGTTTGCGAAAAACCTTGACAGCCGCGGCATCCGCTACGAGGTCAACTTTGACGGTGTGGCCGTGGATTACGTCCTTGGCGATGAGCTGCGCATCAGCCAGATTATCATCAATTTTCTGTCCAATGCGGTCAAATTTACGAGCGAGGGTGAAATTATTGTCACCTTCCGGCAGATGATGCTGCGGAACGGCGTGGCGGATATGATGATCCGCGTACACGATACCGGCATTGGTATGCAGCCGGCGTTTATCAGCCGTATTTTCCGTCCGTTCGAGCAGGAGACCGTGGGGACCTCTCGGAAATACGGCGGCACCGGTCTCGGCATGGCCATCACTGACCAGCTTGTCAAGCTGATGGGCGGCGAGATCGTGGTGGAGAGCCAGCCGGGCAGAGGCTCGGATTTCTCGGTGTATCTGCATCTGCCGGTTGCTGAAAAGCCTGCGGAACCGGCGGCAGAGCCGTCTCGCGCATCCACGGAGGAGAACGCGGATGCGTTCCGCGGCAGACGCATCCTGCTTGTCGAGGACAACGAGATCAACGCGATGATCATGGTCGAGGTGCTGCAGGAGATGGGCGCCGAGATCGAGAAGGCCGAAAACGGACAGATCGCGGTGGATATGTTCGCAGATCATCCGGAAAACTACTACGATTTTATTCTGATGGACGTGCAGATGCCGGTGATGGACGGCCGCACGGCGGCCCGCACCATTCGTGCAATGGAGCGTCCGGATGCGAAGAGCATCCTGATTTTTGCGCTGTCGGCAGATGCGTTTGTCGAGGACGAGCGCTTGTCTATCGAGAGCGGCATGAACGGTCATTACGCAAAACCGGTCGATTTTCAGGCACTGCAGCGTAATATCGGTAAATTTCTGCAGAGAAGAGAAAGGAGGAACTGATGGGAAAGCTGGATAAGATTCTGCTGTCGCGGGCAATACTGACCAAAACCGTACTCGGTGCGGCAGCCGCCGCAGCGCTGACAACGGGCACGGTTCTGGGCGTTTCGTCGTACCGCTCGGGCAATCATTTTCACCCCTCGGACACGGAGCGCGGCTTCAATGCCAATCAGGTGCATTTTGACGACGATCAGGACGTAAAGGGCAGCGACAGCACGGCAGAAAAGGACGACAGCGAGCTTTGGGAGCGGGACAGCGGCGCGGATGATACCAGCGGCCCGCAGAACGACAGCAGTGCGGATTTCATGTTCCAGCGCGAGCGCATGCAGGAGAATTTCTCCGACCCGCTCTCGGTTGCCGGCGGCACGGCAGACACGAGCATGACGGCGAGCAGCTCCGGCGATATCGTATATAACGTGACGAATGACCGCGGCAGCGCGGATGTCATCATCGGCGGCAGACCGGGCGGCACGACTGCCGTTGTGCCCGGAAACGGCGGCGCCGGCACAGGAGAAAATCCGGGCGGCAATAGCGGCGCGGCAAATCCGGCAAAGCCTGATACGCCGAATACCCCGGGAGAGCCGTCCGCGCCGGGCAATAATAAGCCGAGCAAGCCGGGCGGCGGCAGTTCGGACAATACGAATGGCGGCGGCACGGCTGCCCCGCCATCAGGACAGGGCGGCTCCATTGCGGATACCATGCGGGAGCCGGATTCCGGAAAGACCAGCGTAGGCATCTTCGGCGAGCACGATCCGATCAGTAAGCCGTATTATGAAGGGAATGTGAATGACAACACAGTAAAGGAGGTTGTTATTCGGCAGCCGCAGAATAGTTCGGGAGAGGCAGACCCGTCTGCGCTGTACGCCGGTCAGAAAAACATCACTGCCCGCAAGATCTACAATGCATTGGAAACCTATGTAAATGACCACAACGGCAACATTTACTACTGGAGCAACCTGAAGGGTGCAGACAACAGCGATTTGCATTTCGGCGTGTTCGTCCGTATCAACGGTATCTGGATCGGCGATACCTTCTTCAGCTTCTTTAATGAGGCAACCGGAGAATATGATAAGACTCTGGATGAGATTCCGAGCGATGTGACCGAGATCAAAATCAGTGCGTCTTACCGCTTCAGTGCAGAAAGTGCGTGGAAGGACTACTCGGATGTTACCTACACGCTGGAGCGAAACCGTATCTTCATCCTCAACCGCAGGCTGACGGAAAGCGATAAAAACGGTCAGTTCAGCAGTGATATCCTGCTCAATCCATATAAGGATACCAGCTTTGATCCGGATGATGAGAGCAAGGTAATCGACCTGTACAGCTATCAGAGAGATCTGCTGGGAGAGGAACGTCTGTCCGCGTTGTTCCCCGGCTGGCTGGAGGACGGCAAGCTGATTCCGTGGATGTATCATCCGGCGGCGGGCCGTCGTGTTATCGAGCCTGCGGATATGGTCCCGCTGGAGGATAACTATATAGTGCAGGTCAAAATCCGTTGGTATGACATGGATACCGGCGCGGTAACCCGTTCGCAGGAAGATGCCGCAGACGGTCCTGCAGCGGATTCTTGGGACGAGACCGAATCGGAGCTGCCGGTCAGCGCACCGCAGTTCTCAATCACCCAGAAATTCATCTACATGCAGACACTTACCGGCTATGAGGGCGATCCCGGCAGTGTGCTCGAGGTACCGAAGTATGTGCAGGCGGTGGATATGGGCACGGAAAACACCCTGCATGAGGTTGATTACATCAAAATCCCGGATACGGTGCGGTATGTCAACACGAAAAGCTACAGCGAACAGACGGAAGGCACACAGACAGCCGTAAAGGGCATCAAGGTCAAGAAAGGCTATATTGTGGATGCGGGCAGCACAGCGTATGCCGCAACCGCGGACGGTATTCTTACCAATGCGGACGGCAGTGCATACCTCGGCATTCCGTATGACATGACCGAGCTGACCGTTCCGAAAAATGTAGAGAAGGTGACGCTGCCGAACGCAACACAGGTGACCAGACTGGTCCTGCAGGCGAAAGCTGCCTGCGACCTGCCGGAAATCGACTTTGGCGGTATGGACAGCGGCGTTATTATTGTGGAGCCGGACGTATTTCGTGCTTTCGTGCACAGTAACGAAACTGCGCTGGAGGGCATGCGTGTGAACGTTGCATCCTCGGACGGCAGTTGGGAATCACACGATGGTGCTTATCTGGAGAAGGACGCCGAGGGGAACAAAACGCTCACCCATGTGCGGGCACAGACCAGATATTATACGCTGCCGGGCGGCGTCGGCGCCATCGGTCCGAACGCATTTGCGGACGCGGAAAAGGTTGAAACTATCATTCTGCCCGAGGGCGAAGACGGGATTGCAATCGACCCGGACAGTTTCCAAAGCAGCAATGTGGATACCATCCTGTGCGGCGGGAAGGCGCAGGCAGAGAACGTGCAGGCGCAGCTTGACGCGGCAGGCATTACAGATGTCCGCGCAATCGTCCTGCAGACCAACAGCCGGGGCGAGACCTACTACACAGACGAGCGCAGCGCGGAGGTTGTGCTGATGGCCGGTGACCCGGCTAAGACCGAGTTTGACGGCACGATTCAGGATGCGGACGGCAATACGCTGTGGGTGACCACACTGGCGGACGGTGCGTTTGCAGGCAGTCAGAAGCTGCAGTGGGCGCTTCTGCCGGAATCGCTGACAAATATCGGTGCACAGGCGTTTTACGGCTGCTCCAATCTGGAGGGCATCATGGTTGATGCGAACGGAGAGGTGTCTGTCGGCAATGCGGCGTTTGATAACTGTACCTCGCTGAACTTTATCGCGTCCAACGCGTCGTCCATCAATATGGGCGAGTATGCGGTCAGCACGGGAGCACAGGCAACGGTGATGTATTCCCCGACCGGGGGAATTGGCTACGGTGAGGACTGGACGTATTTCGTTGAGGAATCCGGTGTGCAGCGCTACGATGTTGTAGACATCGGCAGCACGAAAATGCTGTACGGCGCGAGCGATGGCAAGGACTGGCTCGGTCTGCGTGCCGGCAGGCACACCGAAGGGGAGCTTGCCTTGCCGGAGGGGACGATAGAGCTGTTCGATAAGGCGTTTTACGGCACCGAGGGCTCGTTTACCATCAACTGGGATAAACTGCCGGACCTGCAGTATATTGATGCTTATGTGTTTGCCGATTCCGGTCTGGAGGGTGAGGTCGTTACAGCCGTCAGCGAGGTCGGTGAGGCGGCATTCCAGAGCACAAATATCACGAAGCTGGAGTTGAACGGCTATATACAGCGTCTGGATATGAACTCGTTCGTGGATTGCAAGAGCCTGACCGGTGTTTCCATTACACGGGGCTTTGAAAATAACAGCAGTATATACACCGGTCTGTTCAGTGCATGCAGTGCGCTGGAGGATATCACGATTGCTGATTTCGGCAATGTGCCGCAGCTTTTGACATTCAGTGCATCCTCCGCGTTTACCTTTAACTATGAATGGACGTGGCAGGATACGCTGCAGCGGGTTCACATCAGATCCGACTGGGAGACCGGAGACGATATTGCACCGTCTTATGTAAAGAAATGGCGCTATTCGCTGCTCGGCAGCATGGACACACCGAATGCGACCGGCTACATGAATCTGTGGGACAACACCATGATGGACCTGATGTTCAATGGAACATGGGAGGATCTGTATGCAGAAACCGATGCGGCAGTTAAACAGAAACTCGTGGATGTGGAGAACGATATCCGCACCATGCTTGGCGCAGAAACGAAGGTAGAGGAACCCTCGGAGTTCTATCCGTATCGTGTACGGGGAGATTATATTACGCTGATCGGTGCGCCGTCCGACAAGACCACGATTGATCTGGATAATGAAACACTGGGACTGCTGGATGGCTGGCGCCTGGATTATATCGGTGAGGGAGCCTTCTCCAATACCAAAAACCTGGAATATCTCATCATGGAAAGCGGTCTGGCCGGTATTGAGCAGGATGCGTTCCGAGGGGTGGAGAGCGATACGCTGACCATGACCTTCATGGATGGCAATCCGCCGGAGCTGCTGAATTTCACACCGGGTGAGGGATATTCCTTCGGTATTGATGAAAGCAGGATAAAAATCTACATTCTCGCCTGGGGAGATGAGGAGGCTTATCTCCGTTTCATTGAAAAATGGATCTATCCGATGGCGGGATATGAAAACTATGCGGAAATGTATGCAGCTGTCGCTGCAGGCATGCCGGATGCAGCCGAGGAGGAAATCTATGCCAAAATGGAGGAAATCCTGCTGCCGGTCGAGAATCGTATCCGCAGAATGCTGTGGCATCGTGAGTGGATTCCGGGCGCATCGGAATTTGAAGAGGGCACCACTGTAGATACTCACTATCCGGAAGTGGACAAGCTCAGCTTTGAGTTTGCGCCGAAAAAGCAGGAGCCGGAAATGGTTGAGCCGGATGATCAGAACAGGAATCCGGAGGAGAAGGATGACCTGACGCCGGTTCCGGAGCCGAATCCCGGCACGGACACTGACACTGACACCTCAAACGGCAATACCAGCGAACCGCCGACCATCGACGGCGATGCAGCAAATGAGCCGTCCGGTGACAGCACCGGCAAGGACACCGGCTCTGCCGACACCTCGGCGGACGATGCGACGGTTCTGCCAATGCCGGACGGCAAGCACGAGATCGTCATTCCGTCCGAACCGTCGGACAGCACTTCCACAGAAGATGAAGGAGAAACAGAATGATTGTTGAACAATCCAAGCAGATCATTGCCGAGGTCAATAAGGCGTTCATCGGCAGAAAAGATATTGTCGAGAAGATCCTGATGACCATTTATGCCGGAGGTCATGTGCTGCTGGAGGACTGTCCCGGTGTGGGCAAGACCACGCTCGCCGTGGCGTTTTCCCGCGCGCTGGGACTGAGCAACAAGCGCGTTCAGTTTACGCCGGATACGCTGCCGTCCGACATCACCGGCTTTACGATGTACAGCCGCGAGACCGGCAGGTTCGAGTACCGCGAGGGCGCGGCGAACTGTCAGCTGCTGCTGGCCGACGAGATCAACCGTACCTCACCGAAAACGCAGTCCGCGCTGCTTGAGGTCATGGAGGAGCACACCATCACGGTGGACGGCGAAACGCACGCGCTGCCCGCGCCGTTTATCTGCATTGCGACCCAGAACCCGCTGGGTTCTGCCGGTACGCAGCCGCTGCCGCAGAGCCAGATCGACCGTTTCATGGTCAGCCTGTCCATCGGCTACCCGACCCTTGAAAACCAGATGAAGATCATCAACGCACAGCGGTACAGCAATCCGCTGGAGGAGATCCGCGCGGTGACTAACGCGCAGAATCTGCTTGAGGTGCAGAACTACCTGACCTCGGTGCGCATGACCGACGGCGTGCTGGCGTATGCCATCCGTCTGTGCGAGCAGACCCGCAGCCATCCGCTGGTGGAGCTGGGCATCTCTCCGCGCGGCGTGTCCGCACTGGTCAGGATGGCGCGCGCAGGCGCGATTTTGCGTGAGCGCAACTACGTTGTGCCCGAGGATGTGCAGAACGTGTTCGTTGATGTATGTGCACACCGTCTGGCGCTGCGCCCGCAGGCGCGCGTGGAGGGCGTTGCCGCAAAGCAGGTGCTGGAGGAGATCATGGCGAAGATCAAGCCCGCGCACACAGAGGAGTGAGGCGCTATGTGGAAAAACCGGCTGGCGTTCGCGCTGCTGTATGCGGCGCTGCTCGTGCTGCTGCTCCTGTTCAGCAAGCCGTTTCTGCTGGCGGCGCTCATCGTTCTGGTGGTATCGGCGGCGCTGATGGCGCTGCTCACCCGCAGGGATGCGCGGCTGCTGCGCACCTCTGTGCGTGTTAAATCCGGCGGGCGGGAAGGCGAAACCGTACCGATGACGTTCACGTTTGCGCCGAAACGGCGGCTGCTGGCGGCACAGAGCATTCTGGTCGAGGTGGAATCCCGCAACGATATGTTCGGCGTGAGCGTGCATAAATATCTGGTGTTCGACCTGGCGGACGATCAGCAGGAGTATACCATCGGTGTGCCGCTCGTCTGGTGCGGCAAGGTCACGTTCCGCTGCATTTCGGTGCAGGTGCGGGATATGTTTGGGCTGTTCAGCAGCAAGGCAAAGCCGTTCCCTGAAATCTGCACGGTGGTCTACCCGCATCATGTGCGCGTTTTAACCGAGCTGTCGAGTGCAACGATCGGCGCAACGCGCAATGACGGCGTTATGCAGAACCGTAAGGGCAGCGATGCAAGCGAAATATTCGACATTCGCGACTATGTCCCGGGTGATGATATACGAACCATCCACTGGAAGCTGTCCGGCAAGACGGATGAGCTGATCGTTCGTCAGGCGAGCGCCCCTTCTCATTACAATATCGCGCTGCTGCCGGATTTCGGCCGCAGCCATTTGGCCGGACCGGAGGCACAGCAGGAGCTGAATGCGGCTGTCGCCATTGCATCGTTCGTTGCCGAGCGGCTGATTCGCCGCGGCGTGCCGTTCTGCACCGTCGTACCGACGAAACAAGGCATAGAGCGGTTTGAGGTATGCACGGAGCGGGATTTTCACGAGCTTCTGCCGCGTTGGCTCAGCTTTCCGGTGCAGGAGACCGGTGGTTCGGGCCTGCGGTACTTTGTCATGGAGCATCTGGACCGGTATTTCACGCGCCTGCTCATCTTTTCCGCAGGACGCTATGAGCAGGATCTCAGCGGACTGGACAGCCGCGTCGGTGTACTGGTGCTGAGTGCGGTTTCGGGCATCAAGACCGCCCGTGTGGAGGGCAGCGGCTCGTGCAGCATCATGGAGCTGCCGACCGAGCAGGATATCAATGAAGTGTACCGTGTGGTATGCTGAGTCATAGGAGTAAACGATGAAGCAGGCTGAGATTCGGCGGTATCGACCCGGCGAACGGACAAATCCATATCTGGCCGCCGGATGGATGGCGCTGCTGGCGGCATTGCTGCTGAGTGGTTCGCTGCTGACCATGCAGCGGCTGTGGAACGGCCGCGCACCGTCCCTTGCTGCCGTGTTTGCGGCTGCCGCGCTCAGCGCACTGTGCGGCACTGCGGCGGATTTTGCGGCGAAACGCATTCCGGCGGCGCAGTTGCTGGCGCTCGCACCCGTTCCGGCTGTGCTGATCGTGACCGGTTTCCGCGGATACATTGCAGGCGGCCGTGCATGGCTCAACACCATGCTCGACCGGTGGAATACGGTGCATGAAGGCGGTCTCGCGCTGTTTTCCGGTGCAGCTTCCGAGCGGGATGTATGGGCGTTTGCGCTGTTGGCGGCGGTGCTCATCGGGCTGCTGTCGTGGTATGCGGTCAGCCGGCAGAGCAGCCGGCTCGCGGCGTTCATCAGCGTATTCTGGCTGCTGCTTTCGCTGTTCGGCGAGGGATTCTATCCGTTGGCGCTTGTGCTGCTGACAGCGGGGCAGCTGGGTCTGCACATGACGAGCGGCAGCCGCGCGATCACCCGCAGAGCGGTCGCATGGTGCCTTGGCATATCGGCGGTGCTGTGTGCCTGTGCGGTGGGACTGTCCGGCACGGAAATGCCGTCGGTCGATCGTCTGCGGCAAAATATCAAGCAGACAGTGCACGATCTGCGCTACGGCAGGGATACGCTGCCGCAGGGCGAGCTTTCTCAGGCGAACCTTCTGCACGAGAGCAGCGAAACCATGCTGAATGTACACACGGAACAGGAAAAGTCGGTCTATCTGCGCGGATTTACCGGCGGAAAATATGAAAACGGCACATGGAAGCCACTGCCGGATGCCGTCTACGGCGGAGAAAACATCGGCATGCTGGACTGGCTGCAGACACAGGGCTTTGACCCGTTTACACAGTCGGCGGCATACTATCGGCTGACCGGCGATGCACCGGAGACCAACACGGTCGAGGTGTCGGTGAAGAACGCTTCACGCGACGCGGTGTATGCACCGGCTTCGATGGAAAAGGTAACGGACGGTGACGTGCGCGAACGCAGGGACGCGCTGCTCAAGGGGCGCGGTCTGTTCGGCATCCGCAATTATACGGTGACCGAGGTTTCGGGTACGCGGCCGTCGGAGCTCATGGTCGCGGAGAGCTGGGTCAGCAACCCGCAGACTGAGGAGCAGGCAGCCTATGCGCAGACGGAATCCGTCTATCGCAGCTTTGTGTATGATGCATATACCGCAGCGGACGAGAATTTGCTGCCTGTGCTGAACCGTCTGTTCTGGCAGGATTATGATGATGAAAATGACGGCGTTTACAGTGCGCTCAGCCGCATCCGCGAGGTGCTGAAAGCGCAGGTGCGCTACAGCGAGACTGCCGAAGCCGCACCGGATAATGCGGACCCGATTGCATATTTCCTGACAGACTCGCGGAAGGGCAATGCAGTGCTTTATGCCTCGGCGACCGTACAGGCGCTGCGGGCGCACGGCATTCCCGCACGTTACGCGGAAGGCTACTATCTGCCGATTGCCAAAACGCAGAGCAGCGCGGACGGAACAGCTGCGCTGACCGGTCAGGACGCACATGCATGGGCTGAGGTCTATTTTGACGGTATCGGCTGGCTGCCGGTTGATGCGACGCCGGGTTACTATTTTGACGCGGTTGCGCTGCAGAAGATGGTCAGCCTGCCGGATACGGTGCGCAAAACTGCGGCTATCGACGAAGATCGGTCAGGTGCGGATCAGGTGGTCGAGCCGTTCGGCACCGGTGGTTCTGAGCAGTCCAAGCCGCTGGCTGTGGTGAAAAACGTGGCTGCGGTTGGATTTGGTATTGTCGGCATAGTTATTGTGCTGTTCACGCTGCTGCTGTGCGCGATGGAGCTGACGCGCGCGTTCCTGCTGTGGCATGCGGACCGCAGACGGCGCAGAATATCGGTTGAGGAGCGCGTGCGGCAGTCGCAGAAGCTGATGTTCAAGCTGATTTCCCTCTGGGGAATTGACGCGGCGCTCGGCTGGGAGACCGCAGCGACCGATAAGGCGCTTGCGGACACGCTGCCGTCGGTTAAGCCCGGAGAGTACGAGCGTGTGAACGGTCTGCTTGAGAAAACCATATACGGCGGCATCGCGCTTGAACCGTTTGAGGAGCGCGCACTCGATCTGTTTGTGCAGCGGCTTTGGGGAAGAAATGTGAAGAAAAACTGGAAAATGCGCCTTAAACTGCGGTATGCGTGCTTGCTGGCGGCGAAATAAAAAGAAATCCCGAGGCGAT
>NZ_JAQEHY010000004.1:266-215266 GCF_027665985.1 Butyricicoccus sp. AM78-15b2TA | reverse complement strand
AGGCTAGGAAGCGAGCGCGCCAGCGTTCGTGGAGCCAACCTTGGGATACCACTCTTGGGATATTGGGATTCTAACCTGCGACCATGAATCTGGTCGGGGGACACTGTCAGGTGGGCAGTTTGACTGGGGCGGTCGCCTCCAAAAGAGTAACGGAGGCGCTCAAAGGTTCGTTCAGCACGGATGGAAATCGTGCACTGAGTGTAAACGCATAAACGAGCCTAACTGCGAGAATGACGGTTCGAGCAGTAACGAAAGTTGGAGTTAGTGATCCGGCGGTATGTGAATGGAAATGCCGTCGCTCAACGGATAAAAGCTACCCTGGGGATAACAGGCTGATCTCCCCCAAGAGTCCACATCGACGGGGAGGTTTGGCACCTCGATGTCGGCTCATCGCATCCTGGGGCTGAATTCGGTCCCAAGGGTTTGGCTGTTCGCCAATTAAAGCGGTACGCGAGCTGGGTTCAGAACGTCGTGAGACAGTTCGGTCCCTATCTGTTGCGGGCGCAGGAATATTGAGAGGAGCTGTCCTTAGTACGAGAGGACCGGGATGGACGTACCGCTGGTGCACCAGTTGTTCTGCCAAGGGCATAGCTGGGTAGCTAAGTACGGACGAGATAAACGCTGAAGGCATCTAAGCGTGAAACTCCCCTCGAGATAAGTGTTCCCATCCTTCGGGAGTAAGGCCCCTTGTAGACTACAAGGTTGATAGGTCAGGAGTGGAAGTGCAGTAATGTATGGAGCGGACTGATACTAATAGGCCGAGGGCTTGACCTTAAATGTTAGGTAACCTCGAAGAAATAGCTTGCGAGTAGGATTGTTCAGTTTTGAGGGTGTAAAGGATTAAATTACACTTTCAGATTGTGAATGAGAAAGTAAAGCACACGAAGTGTGCAGGTAAAGTTTTCTTTGCATACTTTCTTGTACACAAGAAAGTATGCACCATTAGCTCAGTTGGTAGAGCAACTGACTCTTAATCAGTGGGTCCACGGTTCGAGCCCGTGATGGTGTACCACGAAACCCGAGTTTTTTAACGAAAACTCGGGTTTTTGTTATGTCTCAATTTCATTTTACACCGTTGCCTCTCTTTTCTTCGCGCCTGTTTATTAAAAGCAGTAATCCGGCTGTCGTATGTCGATTGACAAGCTGCGCGCTCTGCGGTATGATAAGCACAAGGCAGGATAACCATTTACGGAATTGCACAGGGAGGGAATGCAATGCTGTTCAAAACAGAGCTTACCGAAGTCTCCACCATGGAGGAGATGGACAAAATCGTCAAGGCACTCAACACGAAAGGCATAGACGCGACCACGAAAACGGTCGATCTGATGAGCGGCGGTCTGCTGGAAAACCGGCGTTCGTCCGGCACGTTCGGCATGAATGCCGAGGCGAGATTCGTTTACAAGATCTACGTCAAACGCGCGGAGCTGGAGTCCGCAAAGAGCGTTCTGGCGACAATCTGATCGCAAAGAAGGGAATGAAGTAAAATTCATTCCCTTTTTCCATGCCTACTTTACCGATTCATCAAAATGTGATAAAATAGAAGCCAAACAGAAAATTTAGTTTCTATTCCGAGCGGATTTTCCGCTTTGGGTTTGGTTTGATGGAGGCTGCACTATGATAAAGTTCCGAATGCCGCTGCTGGCGGTGCGTGATGTGGAGATTTCAAAGAAATTTTACCATGATCTGTTCGATCAGGAGGTTGTGCTGGATTTAGGCGGAAACGTGACGTTTTCCGGCGGCTTTTCCGTTCAGCAGGATTTTGACAGGCTGACCGGCGTGCCCAAATCCACGATCCTGCACCAGTCGCACAACATGGAGCTTTACTTTGAAGTGGACGACTTTGACGCGTTCACGGAAAAGCTGCGCGGACACCTGGACGTGGAACTGGTGCATCCGCCGATGACGCATGCGTGGCAGCAGCGTGTGGTGCGCCTGTACGACCCGGACTGGCACATGATCGAGGTCGGTGAGTCCATGGAGCACATCGCACTTCGCCTGCTGGATGAGGGCCATTCCGTGGAAGAGACCGCCGCGCTCATCCATCACCCGACTGATTTTGTGGAGCAATGCAGAAAGGGTTTGAAATAGATATGTTCGGTTATGAACCGGAATTCGTCGTGTGCGGCGATGCCCGGATTGCTTATTACGATGTCGGCCGAGGAAAGCCGCTCGTGCTGCTGCACGGCAACGGTGAGGACAGCTCGTACTGGAACGCACAGATACCCGAGCTGACCCGCTTTTACCGCGTTATTGCGGTGGACAGCCGCGGGCACGGCGCCTCCGGGAGCGGCGGACACGGCCTGTCATTTGAAATGATGGCGGAGGATCTCAAAACCGTGCTGGACACGCTCGGCGTGAAGAAAGCGCACTTCCTCGGCTTTTCGGATGGCGGCAATCTGGCGATCAAATTCGCACTGACGTACCCGGAATATATAGATAAACTCATCCTCAACGCGGCTAATGTGGAGATGTTCAGCGGCGTCAAGCCGCAGGTGCAGCTGCCCATTATGGCAGGCTACGGTGTTGCTGCGGCGCTGAGCCGTTTCAGCAAAAAGGCGGCGCGCCGAAGGGATGTGCTCGGACTGATGGTGCACCCGTACGGGGTGACGATGAACGATCTGGAGCGGCTGACCATGCCGACCCTCATCATCGTCGGCGAGCACGATGCAATACGCGAAAAGCAGACAAAGGAGATGGCCTCGCACATTCCCCACTGTGAAGTGGAGGTTTTCCGCGACGGCGACCACTTTGTTGCAGCAAAGCAGCCGTCCCGCTTCAACCGGACGGTTATAGAATTTTTACTTGGGAGATAATCAGCATGAAATTCATCAAAGCGGGAGAAATCGCAGACAGCAATATTTTCAACAAGCTCGACGAGCGCAAGAAGTCGCTCCTCGAAGGCGGCATGGACGTCATCAATCTGTCGATCGGCACGCCGGATTTTCAGCCGGGAAAGCATGTGATGGAGGCCGTCAGCCGCGCTGCACTCGACCCGGATATGTACAAGTATTCGCTGAATGAAACGCGCGAGCTGCTCGATGCCGTGCAGGACTGGTACAAGCGTCGCTATGACGTCACGCTTGCCGACGATGAGATCATGGCCGTGTGCGGCTCGCAGGAGGGCATTGCACACGTTGGCTTTGCCTTTGCCGGCCCGAACGACCTGATCCTTGCACCGGACCCGGGCTACCCGATCTTCTCGTTCGGCCCGATGATGACCGGCGCAACGGTCGGTCTGTACCCGCTGTACGCCGAGAAGAACTGGCAGCTGGACTTTAACGACATTCCGGAGGACGTGGCAGAGCGTGCAAAGGCGATCGTTGTTTCCTATCCGAACAACCCGACCACCGCCGTTGCCGACCGCAGGTTCTACGAAAAGCTGGTCCTCTGGGCGCGTGAGCACAACATCATTGTTCTGCACGACAACGCGTATTCCGACATTATGCTGAACGGGGAAAAGGGTCTGTCCTTCCTGTCCATTCCGGGTGCGAAGGAGGTCGGCATTGAGTTCAACTCGCTGTCCAAGACCTACAACCTGACCGGCATGCGCGTGTCCTTCGCACTCGGCAACCGCGAGGTTATCAGCCGTTTCCGCGCGTTCCGCTCGCAGATCGACTACGGCATGTTTTACCCGATCATGGCGGGTGCGGCTGCCGCGCTCAATGGTCCGCAGGATGTGGTAGAGAGCAACCGCACCGGCTACATGGCGCGCCGCGACGCACTGTGCGGCGGTCTGCGCTCGATCGGCTGGAACGTGCCGGATGCACAGGGCACCATGTTCGTCTGGGCGAAGATTCCGGAGCGCTTTGCGTCCTCGGTGGACTTCGCCATTGAGCTGATGGAAAAGACCGGCGTTATCGTGGTTCCGGGCAGTGCCTTCGGTGAACAGGGTGAAGGCTACGTCCGCATGGCGCTTGTCGTTCCGCCCGAGCGCATGGCAGAGGCGGTTCGCCGCATTGACGAGAGCGGTATTGTAAAGGAGTGAGTTTCTGTTATGCAGATCGACCATATTGCACTGTACACGCGTGATTTAGAGCGTCTGTGTGAATTTTATACCAAATATTTTGACGGTACGGCGGGCAAGCTGTACCAGAACGAGGAGACCGGCACGCAGGCGTGCTTTGTGTCCTTTGCTGACGGCGCACGGCTTGAAATTGTGACCCGTCCGCAGTTTGAGGACGCCGAGCACTCGCGTCTGTGGACCGGCTGGGCGCATACGTCGTTCAAGGCGGGCACCCGAGAGAACGTGGACGCGCTGACCGAGCAGATGCGCTCGGAGGGCTATGAGATCACAGATGGCCCTGTTGTCGGCAAGGATGGCTGCTACGGCAGTTTTGTGCTCGACCCGGACGGCAATACCGTCCGCATCGTAGCGTGAAGGAGAACGCAAATGAAGCTGATTTCATGGAATGTAAACGGCCTGCGTGCGTGCATGGGCAAGGGTTTCCTTGATTTCGTCGCCGCCGAGCAGCCGGATATGCTGTGCCTGCAGGAGACCAAGATGCAGCCGGGACAGGCTGATGTGCCGCTCGAGGGCGGCTACCGCGAATACTGGAACTCGGCAGAGAAGAAGGGATACTCCGGTGTGGCGCTGTTCACCAAAACCGAGCCGCAGAGCGTCACCTATGGTCTTGGCATTGAGGAGCACGACCACGAGGGCCGTGTCATCACCGCCGACTACGGCGAATTCTACCTCGTTACCGTGTATACGCCCAACTCGCAGAATGAACTCAAGCGTCTGGATTACCGCATGACGTGGGAGGATGCCTTCCGCGAGTATCTGGTAAAGCTGGATGCGGAGAAGCCGGTCATCGTGTGCGGCGATATGAATGTCGCGCATGAGGAAATTGACCTCAAGAACCCCAAGACCAACCGCAAGAACGCAGGCTTCACCGACGAGGAGCGCGGCAAGATGACCGAATTGCTCGCCGCAGGCTTTACGGATACGTTCCGCCATTTTAACCCCACGCTCGAGGGCGTGTATTCGTGGTGGAGCTACCGTTTCCACGCCAGAGAGAAGAACGCAGGCTGGCGTATCGACTATTTCCTCGTGTCCAATCGCTTTGCCCAGCGGGTCAAGGACGCGCGTATCCTGACCGACGTGTTCGGTTCGGATCATTGTCCGGTGCTGATCGAAATTGAATAAGGACGAGTATGCCTTTCTGCCGGAGGCGTTTTTCGGCGGCGTGCAGGAGCGGGAGGACGAGGAGGTGCTCGACCCGTACTTTCGGCCGGACGCCGCACCCGAGGACGAGGAACCCGAGCCGGATATGAGCTGGATGCCGGAAACGCCGACCGAGCCGTGTCCGTGCTGCGGTGCAGAGATCCCCGAGAATCCTTCCTGGGGCTATATCTGCCCGATGTGCGGATGGGAGATTGATTACGATGTCGAAGGTGAGCCGGATAAGCCGAGCGACCAGAATCATGGGCTGTCGCTTACCGAGGCCCGGTGGAATTTTCATTCGTTCGGTACGGTCGCACCGTGGAAGATAATTGAGAATGGATAATGGAGAATGAACTCGATGGGAGCGCGTTCTCCATTTTTTCATTCAGAAATAAATTCACTTTCCGTCAGATTAGTCAAATCAGAATCAGTCAATCATTTTCAATTCTCAATTTTGTTCTGCTTTGCTGTTCTCTACTGTAATATCTACTCTTTTCTTCTCTGCTCTGGTCTGCTCTACTGTACTGTACTGTTCTCTGCTCTTCTGTACTCTTCTCTGCTCTGTGTACTTTCTCGCCAAGAAATGCCCATTTCTCGCCAAGAAATAGCGATTTCTCGCCAAGAAATCCGGAACACTGGAAGAACAATACAATTCTTTGCAATATGCAGGCGGTTCGCACGGCGTGGCACCCCAGGGTGGCCTCTCTTGCCCTTCGGGCAATTCACCTTCTGAGGGCGCCACACCCTACGAAAAAACTTTATCGTTATGTGCGCAGCGCGACTGAAGGCTGCGCAAGGATAGCGCAATTCTCCATTTTCAATTTTCAATTACTGCATAATTGCGTTCCGCCGCACATAAGCTATGCTGAAAGGGTGAGTGGATGTGCGGAAATTGATCTGTGCCGCTTTGCTCAGCGGTCTGTTTACGGTGCAGGCGGCGGCGCTGCCCGAAATGGGCGCGCTCTACGCGAAATCGGCGGCGCTGTATGCGGCAAACGGGCAGGAGCTTTACGTCTATAACGCCGATGAGCAGCTGCAGCCTGCATCGGTGACAAAGATTATGACCATGCTGCTGGCGATGGAGGCGCTCGAGCGCGGCGAGGTGACACTGGACACCATGATAACCGGCAGTGAGTACGCCTGCTCGATGGGCGGCACGCAGATCTGGCTGGAGCCGGGCGAACAGCTGACGCTGGATGAGATGCTCAAGGCGATTGCGGTCGGTTCAGCGAATGACTGTGCGGTTGCGGTGGCGGAGCATCTGGCGGGCACAGAGGCCGCCTTTGTCGAGCGGATGAACACGCGCGCACGCGAACTCGGCTGCACGAACACAACGTTCATCAACGCCAACGGACTGGACGGCGAAGGTCAAAAGACGCTGACCTCGGCACGCGATCTTGCGCTTATTTCCTGTGAGCTGCTGCGCCACCCGAAGATACTCGACTACACCGGCATCTGGATGGACACCGTGCGCGGCGGCAAATTCGGTCTGGCGAACACGAACAAGATGCTCAAAAGCTATCAGGGTCTGACCGGACTCAAAACCGGCTACATCCGCGAGGCCGGCTTCTGCATTTCTGCAAGTGCCGAGCGGGACGGACTGAGCCTTGTGGCGGTCGTGATGGCGGCGCCCACCAAGGAGAACCGCACAGCGGATGCGACCGCGCTGCTCAACTACGGCTTTGCCAACTTCACGGCGTACACGCCTGCGGCGGAGGACTTGGAACCCATTCCGGTGACGCTCGGCACCGCGGAGACCGTGCAGCCGGTGCTCGAGGGCAGCGACACGGTCGTCATCGAAAAGGCGAGAGCAGAGGATATGCAGACCACATTCGACCTGCCGGAGACACTTGCCGCGCCGATACAGGCCGGTCAGCAGTTGGGCGAAATGACGGTATCCGCCGGCGGAGAGACGGTTTTGACCGTTCCCATCATCGCCCAAGCCGGTGTGGACGCGCTCGGACTGTCCGGGCTGCTTATTTCCTTTGTGCGCGGCCTTGCAGGAAATGTTGTAAAAGATGCAAAATAACGTAAAAATCCGGCGTTTTCCGAACGAAATTGGAAAGGGTGAGAAATTTACCATACAAAATGACGGAAAGTTTGCAATTCGGACTTGTGATTTTGGCTAAACTATGGTACACTAATAGCAACCTCAAAGGTTGGGAGGATAAAAACTATGGTAAAACTTATTATTGGCGGTACCGGTTCCGGTAAGACCAAGGAGCTTATTGATCAGGTCAACGCTGCAGTAAAAGAAGAAAAGGGCAGTGTCGTTTGCATTTCCCGCGGCAACAAGCTGACTTTCGATATCTCGCATGACGCGCGTCTGATCGACGCAGCGGATTATCCGGTTAGCGACATCGCAAGCCTGCTCGGCTTTGTCGGCGGTCTGCATGCCGGCAACTACGATATCACCCGTGTCTTCATCGACGGTCTGTACAAGATCATCGGCGGCAAGGACGCAGCCAAGGCTGAGGAGTTCCTCACCGCTCTGGACGCATTCTCTTCCAAGCACAGCGTAAACTTCACCGTTTCGCTCAGCGAGGAGCCGGAGTCTGCTACCGAAGGCATGAAGCGTTTCCTGTAATCCTTAAACGGAAATACATATCGCAAGCACAAAAAAGCAACGATGAAAGTCGTTGCTTTTTTCTTTTGCCCGCAGCCGTGCTGGTAAGAAAAAACAATGGGGAATGCTGCGTCTTTTTCCCTTTGTGATAAAAAAGACAATCTGGCATTTTGTATATACTTAATAAGAATAATTTATGCAGAATGTATGATACGACACAAAGTCACAAAAAATATTTAGCTTTTCTGAGCAAAAGTATTTTACTTTTTGGGCAAGTTGTTTATAATAAGTAATATAGCGTGCCGAGAGAGCACGCTGCATTTTGTACAATGTTGCTATGGCGTTCATGAAGGGGGAATGCGATTGCAAAGAGGGAAAGAAGGCTTTAGTGTGCTGCGCTACCTGATCTATTTTTCTCAGGTAGGCTTCACAGTGATCACACCGCCGGTGCTTTGCTGCTTCGGAGCGATATGGCTCCGCAACCGGTTCGGTTGGGGCAACGGTGCGGTGATTATCGGAATCCTGCTCGGTATCGCGGTTGCAGCCTGCAGCCTGCGTGACTTTCTGCGATTTACCGAGCGCAAAGCCAGAGAAAGCGCAGAGAAAGAAAAGGAGCTGTGACGGAATGCACATCGTTTATGAGGAAACGAAGCGCATGCTGCGCGGCATGCTCCCGCTGGCGCTGGTGACCTTCGGTGTGTTCGCTCTTTGCGGACAGGGCATCGCTCGGTCCGGTGCAAGCGTTCTGCTCGGTACGGCGTTCGCACTGCTGCTGTTCTACATGATCGGCAGGAGCACGGTAAGGGCAACCGCCTTTCCGCCGGCACAGGGCATTCGCATTACGCGGCGCGGCTATGTAGTTCGCTACATGCTCACGGCGGTGTTCGTGATCGCGGCGATCAAGCTGCCGTATCTGAACGCAGCTGCAGCGGTCATTCCGCTGTTTTTCACCAAGGCGCTGCTCCTCTGGCGCCACGCAGTTCAGCGGAAAGGAGGTTAAACGGTTGAACGTCGAAATAAACGGTCCTAAAATACTGGGTTATTTGTTCGGCAATACCAATCTGCCGATCACGGAGACCATGAGAAACTCATGGATCATCATGGCGTTTATCCTGTTCCTGTGTATCTTTTTAACACACCGCATGCAGAAGATCCCTAAAGGCAAGCAGGCACTGGCCGAAAAGGCGGTGCTGATGATCGACGGTCTGGTCGAAAGCACGATGGGAGAAGGCTGTCAGGCTTTCTCGCCGTACATTATGACGCTGATGATGAGCTCGCTGTTCGGTTCACTGGCCAGCCTGTTCTGGATGCGCTCTACCACGGCAGACCTGAACACCACGCTCGGCTGGGCGCTCATCACGTTCGTGCTGATCACGTTCAATAAGATCAAGTACGGCGGCATCAAGGGCTACCTCAAAGGTTTCCTCGAGCCGATCTTCGTTATGGCGCCGCTCAACGTGCTCAGCGAGATCGCAACGCCGGTCTCCATGTCGTTCCGTCACTTCGGCAACATGGCAGGCGGCCTGGTTATCACCACGCTGATCATGGGCGCACTCAAGGTGCTGTCTAATGCGGTATTGGGTTTCCTGCCCGATAATATCGCGCTGCTGCAGATCGGTCTACCCGGTGTGCTGTCGCTGTATTTTGACTGCTTCACGGCCTGCATGCAGGCGTTCATCTTCAGTATGCTCACCATGGCTTATGTGGGTGACGCAAGAAACAGCTGACGTGAAGAAAAAACAAATTCCAATTTCGTTATCTGAATTAGGAGGAAGAAAAGTATGGATCCCAAAGCATTCGTAGCAGGTATGTCCGCTCTTGGTGCAGGTATGGCAATGATCGCCGGCCTTGGCCCTGGTATCGGCGAGGGTTATGCCGCCGGTCAGGCGTGCTCCGCAATCGGCCGTCAGCCGGAGGCACAGGGCGATATCACCCGTACCATGATCCTTGGTATCGCAATGGCAGAGTCCACCGGTATTTACGCGCTGGTTATCGCGCTGATCCTGCTGTTTGCCAATCCGTTCGTAGGCCAGTTTTAATTGGAAGTGGCAATGCCCTAACTGTCTGCGGCGCTTTGCGGAAAAATTGCGCGGGAACTTCGTTGCGGCACCTTGCAATACACAAAGTATTGCTGCGGCACCGCGCCTCGCTCGCACACAATTTTATCTCGCAAATCGCTCTTGCCAGTCAGGTCATTGACACTTCTCAGACCGCTCTGTTTCAAGAGGGTGGTTGAGAATTAAAAGACGAAACGGATTCTTCCGTTTGGGAAGGAGGTAAACCAGTGACAGAAGCATTATATGAAGCGTTCGTCAGCATCGGCTGGTGGGAGATCCTTGTGACGATGTGCAACACGCTCATCACGTTCCTGATCATCAAGAAGTTTCTGTACAAGCCGGTGCGCAAGATGCTCGCTGCTCGCAGCGAGGAGGTACAGTCCATGTACTCCAACGCCGAGAAGGCGCAGAGCGAGGCCGAGCAGATGCGCAGCGAATACACCGAGCGTCTGTCCAAGGCGAAGGAGGAGGCTGCCGAGATCGTCGGCTCCGCTACCCGCCGTGCGGCAGAGCGCAGCGATGAGATCCTGCGCGAGTCCTCGCAGCAGGCATCCGCTATGGTCAAGAAGGCCGAGCGCGTTATCGAGCAGGAGCGCATCAAGGCGCACAAGGAACTCAAGGATGAGGTTGCGGATCTGTCCGTGATGATCGCCTCCAAGATCGTGGAGCGCGATGTAAAGCCGGAGGATCACGAACGCTTTATCGAAGACTTTATTGACAAGGTGGGGTGAGCAAACATGGCGGATATGGTAAGCGAGCGCTACGCACTGAGCCTTTACGAGGTCGCGCAGGACGAGAAGCAGGAAAAGCTGTATCTCGATCAGCTGACCGAGGTGTGCGCGGCGTTTGACAGCGAACCGGATTTCCTCAAAATGCTCACAACGCCCTCTATCGCGGCGGAGGACAAACGGAATGTTCTGAAAGCCGTGTTCGAGGGACGTATCGAGCCTTTTCTGCTCAATTTCCTGATGCTTGTAACGGATAAGAACCGCATCGGTCTTATCCACGAGATGTGTCAGGCATATAAGGAGCAGTATTATTTTGAAAACGGCATCGTAGAGGTGCTGGCGGTCACGGCGGTGCCGATGAGTGCGGCGCTGACCGACAAGCTGCGCGGCAAGATGGAACAGGTTACGGGTAAAAAGGTAGAGCTGAAATGCTCGGTCGATCCGAGCATCATGGGCGGCATCGTTGTTAAGGTGAACAACGAGCAGTTCGATACCAGCCTGCGCACCCGTCTGGAAGAGCTTGCAGCACGGTTGACCGGTACACAGGAAAGCAGGTGATTTTTATGGAATTGCGCTCCGAAGAGATCAGCAGCATTATCAAGGAGCAGATCACGCATTATCAGAGCCAGATCAAGCTGACCGACGTAGGTACTGTCGTTACCGTCGGTGACGGTATCGCGCATATCCATGGCCTTGAAAACTGCATGGCAGGCGAGCTGCTCGAATTTCCGGGCGGCGTGCAGGGCATGGCGCAGAACCTGGAGGAAGAGCTGGTCGGCGCGGTTATCCTCGGCTCGGATCAGAACATCCGCGAGGGTGACACGGTAAAGCGCACCAAGCGAATCGTAGAGGTCCCGGTCGGTGAAGCCATGCTGGGCCGCGTTGTTGACGCACTCGGCAAGCCGATCGACGGCAAGGGCGCTATCGAAACCAAGGAGAGCCGTCCGATCGAAATGCCCGCACCGGGCATCATCGAGCGTGCACCAGTTAATGTGCCGCTCCAGACCGGTATCAAGGCGATCGACTCCATGATCCCGATCGGCCGCGGTCAGCGTGAGCTGATCATCGGTGATCGTCAGACCGGTAAGACCGCGATCTGTCTGGACACCATCATCAATCAGAAGGGCACAGGCGTTATTTGTATCTATGTAGCAATCGGTCAGAAGCGTTCGACCGTTGCACAGGTTGCCGAAACGCTCGCGGCCAACGGCGCGATGGATTATACCTGCATCGTAGCCGCAACCGCATCCGAGTCTGCACCGCTGCAGTACATTGCACCGTACGCGGGCTGCTCGATCGGTGAATTCTTCATGCACAAGGGCAAGGACGTTCTGGTCATTTACGACGATCTGTCCAAGCACGCGGTAGCTTACCGTGCACTTTCCCTTCTGCTTCACCGTCCGCCAGGACGTGAGGCGTACCCCGGCGACGTATTCTATCTGCACTCCCGTCTGCTCGAGCGTGCAGCGAATATCCAGAACGGCGGCAGCCTGACCGCACTCCCGATCATCGAGACGCAGGCAGGCGACGTTTCGGCGTATATCCCGACCAACGTAATCTCCATTACCGACGGTCAGATCTTCCTCGAGACTGAGCTGTTCAACTCCGGTATCCGTCCGGCGGTAAACCCGGGTATTTCGGTATCCCGCGTCGGCGGCAACGCGCAGATCAAGGCGATGAAGAAGGTTGCCGGTACGCTCAAGCTGGCGTACTCGCAGTTCCGTGAGCTGCAGGCGTTCTCGCAGTTCGGCTCCGACCTGGACGCAGATACCAAGAAGCGTCTGGAACAGGGCGCGCGCATCGTAGAGGTGCTCAAGCAGCCGCAGAACAGCCCGATTCCGGTCGAGAAGCAGGTTATCATCATCTATGCCGTTGTTTCGGGTGCACTGCTCGATATTCCGGCAAATCAGATCGGCGAGTTCGAGAAGGAGCTGTTCTCCTTCGTGGACAGCGTTTACGGCGACATTCCGGAGTCCATCCGCACCACCGGCAAGCTGGAGGACGATGTGAAGGAAAAGCTGACAAAGGCAATCGAGGAATGCAAGAGTAAGTTCCTTTCCGAGCACTAACGCGAAAGGGAGGGACTGAAAATGGCTTCCGGAAATATGAAGGACATCAAGCGCCGCATCAAATCGGTGCAGTCCACCATGCAGATCACCAAGGCGATGGAGCTGGTCGCGTCCTCCAAGATGCGCCGCGCAAAGGAGCGTGCCCTCGGGGCTCGTCCGTACTTTAACGCGCTGTATCAGACCATCACCCGCCTTGCGGGCGCGACCCGCGGCAGCGAGTCGGTGTACACCAAGCCGCGTGAGGTCAAGAACAGCCTGTACATCGTCATCGCGGGCGACCGCGGACTGGCAGGCGGCTACAACGCCAACCTGTTCAAGCTCGCCGCTGCCGAGATGCAGGGCAAGCAGGCGCAGGTCATCACCATCGGCAAAAAGGCGCAGGAGCATTACGCAAAGCGTCCGGTAACGGTGGCGGCGGACTATCCCGGCATTGCCGAGACCATGCGCATCAGTGATACGCATCCCATCGTGGAGGACATGCTGAAGCTGTTCCGCGAGGGCAAGGTGGACGAGGTTTTCCTGTGCTACACGGAGTTTATCTCCCCTCTGCAGCAGGAGCCGAAGTGCCTCAAGCTGCTGCCCGCGCACTTTGATGCGGCGGACGAGCAGCCGGCAGGCGCCCATGTTCTGACCGAATACGATCCCTCGCCAGAGAGCGTGTTTGATGCAGTCATTCCGGAGTACCTGTACGGCGTGCTGTACGGCGCGGTAGTGGAAAGCTACTGCTCCGAGCAGTCGGCGCGCCGCATGGCAATGGAGGCTGCGTCCGATAACGCGGGCGAGATGATCGAAAATCTGAATCTGTCCTACAACCGTGCGCGTCAGGCAGCGATCACACAGGAAATTACGGAGATCGTGGCCGGCTCGGGCGAGGTAGGAGCTTAATCGAGAGTGGAGATAGAAGAGTGGAGAGCGGAGATACCTCTCGTCTCTTTACTCTGAACTCTGCACTCTTCACTCTTTTCACAAAAGGGAGTTTTGCCAATGAGTGAGCAGAATATTGGCACCGTTGTCCAGATCACCGGACCGGTGCTTGACATTAAATTTGCCGCTGACGCGCTTCCGAAGCTGCTGAATGCTATTACGATCGACAACCACGGTCAGATCATCACGGTCGAGGTTGCGCAGCACATCGGTCAGGATACCGTGCGCTGCATCGCAATGGAATCCACCGACGGCTTGGTGCGCGGCATGAAGGCAGTCGATACCGGCAGCCCGATCACGGTGCCGGTGGGCGACAAAAACCTCGGACGTATCTTCAACCTGCTCGGTCAGCCGGTGGACAACAAGCCGGCGGTCGAGGGCGAGGAGCGCTGGCCGATCCATCGTCCGGCACCGTCCTACGAGGAGCAGCAGTCCACGACCGAGATCCTTGAGACCGGCATCAAGGTCGTCGACCTGATCGCGCCGTTCGCCAAGGGCGGCAAGATCGGTCTGTTCGGCGGCGCAGGCGTCGGCAAGACCGTTATCATCATGGAGCTGATCAACAACATCGCAAAGCAGCACGGCGGTATTTCGGTATTCACCGGTGTCGGCGAGCGTACCCGTGAGGGCAACGACCTGTACAACGAGATGCAGGAATCCGGCGTTATCAACAAGACTGCGCTGGTTTACGGCCAGATGAACGAGCCGCCCGGAGCGCGTATGCGCGTTGCACTTTCCGGTCTGACCATGGCGGAGTATTTCCGCGATGTCGAGGGTCAGGATGTGCTGTTGTTCATCGACAACATCTTCCGCTTCACGCAGGCCGGCTCGGAGGTATCCGCGCTGCTCGGCCGTATGCCGTCTGCCGTAGGCTATCAGCCGACGCTGGCAACCGAGATGGGCGCGCTGCAGGAGCGAATCACCTCGACGAAGAAGGGCTCGATCACGTCCGTACAGGCTGTTTATGTGCCTGCCGATGACCTGACCGACCCGGCTCCGGCTACCACGTTCTCGCATCTGGATGCAAAGGTCGTTCTGTCGCGTGATATCGCATCCATGGGTATTTACCCGGCGGTTGATCCGCTGGATTCGTCCTCGCGTATCCTGTCGGCGGACGTTGTCGGCAAGGAGCATTACGAGGTTGCCCGTGCGGTGCAGTCCATTCTGCAGAAGTACAAGGATCTGCAGGATATCATCGCCATCCTCGGCATGGATGAGCTGTCCGACGAGGACAAGCTGACCGTTGCCCGTGCCCGTAAGATCCAGAACTTCCTCTCGCAGCCGTTCCATGTTGCAGAGCAGTTCACCGGTATGGCGGGCAAGTATGTGCCGGTCGCTGAGACCATCCGCGGCTTCAAGGAGATTCTTGAGGGCAAGCATGACGATCTGCCTGAGTCGGCGTTCCTGTTTGCCGGCACGATCGACGAGGTAGTGGAGAAGGCTAAGAAGGGGGCATAATATGGCTACCTTTCATCTCAAGGTGCTCACGGTCGATAAGCAGTTTTTCGACGGTGAAGTGGACCGTATCGTGGTTCGCACCTCACAGGGCGATGTCGGCATCCTGCCGAACCATGTGCCGTATGTTGCGGCGCTCGGCGTCGGCGGCCTGACCATTATCCGGAACGGCGAACGCCGTGTAGCGGCGGTTTCGGGTGGTTTTGTGGATGTTTCGGCAGAGCAGACGGTCGTGCTGGCGCGTACCTGCGAGTGGGCCGACGAAATCGACGTTGCCCGTGCCCGTGAGGCCGCAGACCGCGCGAAAGCGATTCTGCAGAAAAAGGCCGGCGACCGTGAAATGGATATCGCACAGGGCAAGCTGAAAAAGGCGGTAAACCGTATTCGCATCGCGGAGAGCAAATGATACAATTTCCGGCAGAGGAATTGTATCAGCATTACTGAATAATTCGGCATATTGACCGAATATAAATCCCTCGATTTGATTGAATCGGGGGATTTTTTGTGCTATAATAGCCGCTGGAAGACAAAGAAAAGTTCTCTGCCGAAGTGAAATGGGGGAATTTCCATGAAACGAGCGCACGGGCAGATGTCGGAATCGCTGCTGCTGGGCGCACTGCTGGCTATGGCCGGCGGCTTTTTTGACGCATATACCTATCTTTGCCGCGGCAAGGTGTTTGCCAACGCGCAGACCGGCAATATTGTCCTGTTCGGCGCGAATATTGCCGAGGGCAACTGGCTGCGTGCGGCCGAGTATCTCTTACCGATCCTGGCGTTCGCACTGGGCGTTGTGGCGGCGGAGATTGTCAAGCGGCGATACAAAAAACGCCAGAGCGACATCAACATTCATTGGAGACAGATTGTCGTGCTGGTCGAGATCGTGCTGCTGGCCGCAGCGGCTTTTATGCCGCAGACGCTGAATACCACGGTCAACATTATGATCTCGTTCATCTGCGCGATGCAGGTCGAGTCGTTCCGCAAGGTGCGCGGCAGCGCATTTGCAACCACGATGTGCACAGGCAACCTGCGTTCGGGCACCGAGCAGCTTGTGATCTGGGCACAGACCGGCGACCGGAATGCGATCCGCAAAATGCGCAACTATTACTCAATCATCCTGTTTTTCATCCTCGGCGGTGCGATTGGCGCACTGACGACCGCGAGAATTGGCGAAAAAGCGCTGCTGCTGACCTGTATCCCGCTGAGTCTGGTCTTTGCAGTCATGTTTGTCGAGGAAGAACATACGCTCGAGGCGGAGGAGACCGCCGGAAAGGAACGGTAAACCATGTCGATCAAACTGATCGCCGCAGATATGGACGGCACGCTGCTGTCCAGCCGCAAGCAGCTGCCCAAGGGCTTTTTTCCGCTGGTGCGCACACTGAAAAAGATTGGTGTACGCTTCGCACCTGCATCCGGACGGCAGTATTACAACCTGTACGAGCAGTTCGGCGAGATCGCGGACGAGCTGATGTACATCAGCGAAAACGGCGGCATGGTGTGCGACGGACGCAAAATCGTGTCGTTCGAGGCCATGCCGCAGCAGCTGGTGTGCGCGGCTGTGGAGCTGGCGCGCGGTCTGCCGAATGTGCACGCAATCGCGTCCATGCGGGACGGCGCGGCCTACGAGGACGACGATCCGGTGTTCGTGGAGAACATGGCGATGTACTACGCACGTCGTAAAAAGGTGCCTGATCTGCTTGCAGCCGTGCAGCAGGAGCCGGTGTGCAAGGTGGCGCTTTTCTGCAAAAATGCGGCGGAAACCAACGTGCTGCCGTACTATCGGCAGATGTTCGACGATAAGCTGCAGGTAGCGCTCTCTGGCGCGGACTGGGTGGATTTGATGCGCCTGGGGCTGAGCAAGGGCGTGGCCGTGGGCGTTATGTGCGATAATCTGCACATCACACCCGCGCAGTGCATGGCGTTCGGCGATTATCTGAACGATGTGGAGCTTCTGCGCTCGGTGGGCGAGTCCTACGCGATGGCGAATGCACATGAGCGGCTCAAGAAGGTCGCAAAGCATGTTTGTCCTTCCAATGATGAGGACGGCGTGTGCCGCACGATCCGCAGTGTGCTGGCGGTGGAATAAACAGCGAAACCCGGGAATCGAAGGATTCCCGGGTTTCTTTTTGAATTAGGCTGTATTTGTATTCTGTTTGGAGACTTGAATATAAATAAGAGAGAATAAATTGAATGTGGAATAAGAATGCGGTTTCGAGAACGATTATTCGAGGGTCAGCTTCTTGTCGGTCAGGAAGGACTCCTTGCAGCGGAAGGCGATCTTGGTGGACTGGGTGCCGTCGATAACACCCGGAGTTGCCTTGCGGCCGGTTGCTACGCAGTCGCAGAATTCCTCAATCTCAGTGATGTATGCATCGTGCCAACGGGTGATGAAGTCCTGATAGCACTCACGGCATACACCGTGCTGGCTCATAACTTCTACAAGGGAGTCGGTCGGAACGGAAGCGATACGCAGGGTGCCGCGGGTACCAACGATTTCGGTCTCAACATGAGAGCCGTGAGCTGCTGCACGACCGGCAAAGAAGAATGCCATAGCGTCGTTTTCCATCTTCATCAGGCCGGAAACGTTATCGCCGTCGTCCCAGTCCTTGTACTGCTTGAACTCGTAGCAGCCGCCGGTTGCCCACAGCTCCTTGACCTCGGAGCCGGTCAGCCAGCGAATCAGGTCGAAGTCGTGAATGGACATATCGATGAACTGACCGCCGGAGCGCGGAGCGTACTCCAGGGTGCCCTCGATGATGGAGATCGGGTCCTGCGAGTAGCAGCGAACCAGAATAACATCACCGATGTCGCCGTTCTCCATCTTCTTCTTGGCTACCTGATAGGAGTGGTCATAGCGGCGCATGAAGCCCAGCATAAAGGTCAGCTCCGGGTGAGCGGCGATGATGGCTTCGGCCTCCTTGCACTTTTCAACCGTGTCCGCCAGCGGCTTCTCGCAGAAAACGTGCTTGCCTGCGTCCATCGCAATCTTGATCATCTCAACGTGAGAAGCGGTGTTGGTGATGATGGCAACGGCCTCAACGTTCGGGTCAGCGCACAGATCCTTCGGGTCGTTGTAAACGGCGGTTACGCCCAGTTCTTCAGCGACCTGCTTTGCGCGGTCGAAGTTTGCGTCTGCGATAGCTACCAACTCCGAACCCGGAACGCGGTTTGCAATGTTGCAGGCGTGCTCGTAACCCAGACGACCTACACCGATGATACCAATCTTCAGCTTTTTCATAATCATCGATCTCCTTTGAAAAATATAGTGAATGTGAATAGAATTATAGATTAACCCAACAGCTTGTTCAGATAATCCAGACGCTCCTGTGCATTGTCCTTCGTCAGGATGCTTGCATCTACGGAAATGACTTCGTCGACCTTTTCGCCGTTTGCAGCGGCAACAGCAGCCTCTACAGCCTTGTAGCCGAGGTCGTAGCAGTTATAGGAAACGGAAAGCGTTTCGCCGCCCTGCAGCAGAGAATCGCAGGCAGACTTGGTGCCGTCAAAGCCGACAAAGACCGTGTTGGCATAAGCTGGATGGCTCTCTGCTGCGCGGGCAGCGGCCATGGCCATGTCGTCGTTGTTGCAGACAATCATCGCAATGCCTTCTGGATGGTTCTGGATAATCGCTTCCATCGAGTTGGCGGCCTTATCCGCCACAGCATCCGCGTACTGAATTTCGTTATCCAGAAAGGTGCCGCCTGCATTGGTGATACCGGTGCGATAGCCGTTTAGACGTGCGGTTGCGGTGTTGTCGCCCTGTACACCCGAGATGGCGATTGCCTTCAGTTCGGTCCAGCCGGCCTCTTTGGCGGCCTTTACAGCGGCTTCGCCGCCGAATTCGGCCGCATTTTCCTGATCGAGACCTACGAAGGAGAGAATCTCCGGTGCATCAATGCGGGTGTCCAGATTGATGATCGGCTTGGTCTGTCCCTTGATCAGAGTAGCTGCAACATCGGACTGCAGCGGTGCGATAACATAAGCATCGTAAGCACCGGAGTTCAGGTCGGTTTCGATGATATTCTGCTGCTCATCGTAAGCAGTTTCCGAAGTAGCACCCTTGACATCGACCTTTACATTGGAATTTTCGGTTCCGTAGGCTTCGGCACCGGCAACAACATAGCGCCAGTACTCAGAAGCCGTGGTTTTCAGAATTACGCTGATAGAAAGATTCTTGCCACCATCGGCAGAATCTCCGGAAGAAGAGGGGGTGTTGCTGCCGCTGCATGCTGCGAGGCTGAATAACATAGTGCCAGTCAGAACGGTTGCCAGTAACTTTTGCATAAGAGTACTCTTCCTTTCTTTTTCCGAGTTTCCTTCTTTTGAACCGGTATTCTTGTAAACCGATAAGAAGACATCCGTATTCAGTTGTCAGCTTAACAGTTTGGGATCGTGTGCAAAACGGCGGATTAGAGTCCGGTGTGCTCCTTGACGTAGGCGCGGGCCATGCGGGCGTACTCGAGCGGATTTGCGATAGCCGGATCCTGCTCAGCCTCTACGACCAGCCAGCCCTCGTAGTTGTACTCGTCGAGCAGCTTGAATACGGTCGGGAAGTCTACGCAGCCTTCCGGGTCGCCGGGAACGGTGAACACGCCTTCCGGAATCGAACGGAGGAAGCTCTTGTTCTCGGCGTAGCACTTGTCCATTGCAGGCTTGCGGACATTTTTGAGATGGACATGACCGATGCGGTCGTGGTGCTTCTTGAGAATTTCGATCGGGTCCTCGCCGGAGAAGGTGAGATGACCGGTATCGTAAATCATGCTGACGTACTTCGGGTCGGTCATAGCGAGCATACGGTCGATTTCGTCGGTCTTCTGCACGGTAGTCGTCATGTGATGATGGTACACGATCTTCATGCCGCTGTCATAAGCGATCTTGCCGAGGTGATCCAGACCCTTGGTCAGTACCTCCCACTCATCGTCGTTCAGCACCTTCTTGTTGGAAAGCGGAGTGTTCCACTGATGCTGAATGGAGAACGACTGATCGGATGTGTTGATAATCGTAGCGCCGATCGACTTCAGGAAGTTCATGTGGTCAACAAATGCACGCTCGTTCTGCCACATCGGCAGTTCATTTAAGTAGGTGCTGATCCAGCCGGTGATGGCAGAAATACCGCGGCGGCCAAACTCCTTATTCAGAATCGCCGGATCACGTGGGAACTGGCAGCCGATCTCGGTGCCAACATAACCGGTCAGAGCGATTTCACTGATCGTCTGCAGGAAGCTGTTTTCAGCACCCATCTCCGGCATGTCGTCCTCGGTCCATGCAATAGGCGCGATACCGATTTTAACCTTTTTGGGATCTAACATAATGCTTCGTCCTTTCATTCTTGTTGTATCTCACAACTGAGCTGTGAGATTCTTTCTTCTCTTTGTGCTTATAGTTTAGCAGATATGGCGAACGGTTTCTTTTAGATTCTTGGCTTGATTCAAAAAACGGAAACTTTTTTTTCGGACACCCGAAAATCCCATATATATAATATATTAGAGGTAAAAGCGGCGGTAAAAATGCACAGTATTTTTTCGGAGCGGGTTTGAGGCTGTGCGCTTGTTTTTATAAATCCTGCTTTTTGCCGGTCGGAGACCGGCGAATCGGCAGGTTTGCGAAAGCTGAAAAACCGCAGAGAAACACACGCAGGATTCTCGGTCGGATATGCTATACTATAAATAAGTGAGAACAAAAAACAAGAATCTGCAAATAGCAAGAATTTATAATTATTCTCAGCCCGACCACAAAAAAGCACGATATACGGCGGTCTGCAAAAGCAAATATGTGCTAGCGCACAACGAATCCGTGTGCTATACTTTTATAAGAGTAAAATCACCGTCAGAGAAAGAGAGGAGCTGCAAAAAACTATGCCGAAGGCAAGCCTGAACGTACAGTGCTTTGTAGAGAAGGAAGTTAAATCAATTTTTGAGGGGGAGAATCAGCCGAAGCTGCTTTACGTCAGTGAAATCCGACCGGATGCCAGTGCGCATCCGCGTGTCATGCATGCGCATGAGGATTTTGTCGAGCTGATTCTCATTTGCAGCGGTTCGAGCGAATACCTGATTCACGATAAAAAAGTCATCATCAAGCCGGGTGATCTGCTCGTATACAACGCAGGCGTGGTGCACGACGAGGTTTCCGGTCCGGATATGGAAGTCGGCAGCTACTGCATTGCCGTCGGCGGGCTGCATATGCCCGGTCTGCGCGAGAACGCGCTCATTCCGGATGATGCGGGCTATGTGTTTCCGACCGGCAAGTATTTCGCTGATCTGCGCTGTCTGTTTGAAATGATGTTCCGCACACTGTCAGCCGGTGAGCCGAACGCTGAGCTGTTCTGCAGCTCGCTGATGCACGCGCTGCTGGTGTCGGTGCTGACGGTCACCGCCGGTCCTCACGCGGAGTCGGAAAAGCCGCTGGAGGAGCCGCACATTCTCGGCAGACGGATTAAGGAATATATTGACAAGCATTATATGGAGCCGATCACGCTGCAGAGCATGGGTGAGGCGCTGCACATCAGTCCGTATTACTTATCGCATGTTTTCAAGCAGATGAGCGGGTATTCGCCCGTGCAGTATCTGCTGCGCCGCCGCATCGGTGAAGCACAGACGCTGCTGATCACGACCGACCTGTCCATCACGCGTATCGCGGAGATGGTGGGATATGACACGCAGAGCTATTTCAATCTGCAGTTTACCAAAAACGTCGGCATGCCGCCAAATAAGTTCCGGCAGAATTATATTGTGTCCACCGGCATCGAGGAGAAGCCTAAGCGCAAACGCAAGTAAGAAATCCCTGTACAGAGTGAGAATTCTGTGCAGGGATTTTTTTGATGAGGAAAACTGCAGAAAAAGAAGCATTCTCGCGTACAGAACGGGCAGTTTGCTGCGGGAGCTTTTGTACGCATATTCCGTGCAGAATCCGCATAGAATTTCGTGAAATGGGGTCATGCTGTGCGGGTCAGAAAAGGAACGATTTTATACGCGGCAGGTGTGCTCGCGTGCGGAAATGTGCTGCTGCAGGTGCTCGGATTTGTCTATCGCGTGGTGCTCAGCCGCTTTGCAGGCGCGGAAGGTCTGGGCGTGTATCGGCTGGTCAATTCGGTGTATTTAGTGTTGAATGCAGGCTGCCTGTCCGGCGTGACGACGGCGTGTTCGCGGCTGAGCGCAGCGTGCGAAGCAAGAGGGGAGAGCGGCCGCTTAGGTGCGGTTTTGCGGCTGGCGTTCCGCGCCTTTTTTGCGCTGAGTGCGGCCTGCGCAGCGGTGGTTCTGCTGTGCGGCGGCAGTATCGCGGCAAATCTGCTCGGTGACGGACGCTGTGCGCGCGCGTTTCCGTACATGCTGCTGTGCCTGACGCTCACCGGCGTAGAAAATATTTTCAAATCGCTGTTTATCGGCCTGGAAAGGGTACAGTACACAGCCTGCTCCGAGGTCGGGGAGCAGCTTATTCGCATCTTCGCGGTCAGTTTTCTGCTGTACGAATCTGGCAGCGGCGACTATGGCAGAATCGCCATGCTCATCTTTGCGGGCATGGTGTGCAGCGAGATTTTCAGCGCGCTTTTCCTCACGCGGCTGTTCCGACGAAATATGCGGCATATTCGCTTTACAAGGCCGGATAAGGAACTTTACGGTCAGTTTTTCGGCATTGCCGCGCCATTATCCGCCTCGGCGCTGATCGGCAATATGCTCGGCTCGGCAGGCGCCGTCCTGCTGCCGCAGCGTCTGATGGCGGCCGGTCTGGACTATGAGCAGGCGCTGTCCGCGCTTGGCGTGATCTCGGGCATGGCCATGCCGCTGCTGCTGTTTCCGGTCGCGTTCGTCAGCTCGGTCTGCACGGCGCTGCTGCCTGCCGTTACGGCAGCGCAGGCGGTCGGTGAGCAGGCACGCGTGCGTGTTTTGACCGGCCGTGCCGTTACGACTGTGGGTCTCATCGGCATGCCGGCAACTGCTGTTCTCGTGCCGCTGGCACCGCAGCTGAGCGAGATGTTTTTCCGCCAGCCACTCACCGGCGGCTACGCCGCGCTGCTCGGCGCGGCAGCCGTGGCGGCCTACTACCAGATGGCGACCGGCAGCCTGCTCAATGCGCTCGGTCTGCAAAGGTGGAACGTGGCAACCGCTATCTCTGCGGAGCTGTGCCAGCTTGCGTTGCTGTACCGCTGGTGTGCAAGGCCAACGCTCGGCATTTACGGCTACCTGCTGGCCATGTTTTTGACCGGAGTGAGCGCCGCTGCGGTCAACCTTGCCATCCTGCACCGGCGAACAGCGTTCCGCCTGAAACCCTTCCGGCGGTTCGGCGTGCCGCTGCTCTGCGGCGCTGCAGTTTACCTGTGGACTCGCTTTTTCGCGCAGACATTTGTCTGCCGGTTTGATAACACCGTGACCGCCCTCGCGGCAGCGCTCGTGTCCGCTATCATATTGTATTTGCTCGTGCTGAGGCTGCTTGGCATCCGTCTCGGGCGGTATCTGGCACATCGTGTGGAAAATCCGGCAGTCCTTCCAGTATTCTTGTGGTAGGAAAATAGAGAAGTGCTATCAGCGTGAAGATTGGAGAAAGGGTAACGGGTTGCCGCTGTGCAGGCGCCGGCTTTTTTGCTGCAGGAATAAAAATGAAAACAGAGCGCTTCACAGCAGTGAAACGCTCTGTTTTTGTATGAGTATCATCGGATTTGCGTGCTCCGGAGCCTCATGCAGCCATTGCTCGAAAATCCGGATGAAGCAGTTCCGCAGCAGCCGGAGATGATTCGTACAGCGGGAACTTCTCGGTGAATACATGATTTGTCTGCTTTACGCAGTTTTCTGACCGATTTCACAGGGAATACTATTTACTACTTGAATAGTACGGATTTTTGCGGTATACTATAAACAAACAAAAAGCAACAGGAGGTTACTATCATGGCTGCTATTACGAAGAAGTCCACCATTGGTGAGGTTCTGAATATGAACATCGAGACCGCTCGTTTCTTTATGGAAATCGGCATGCACTGCCTCGGCTGCCCGGCATCTCAGGGCGAGAGCATCGAGGAGGCCTGCATGGTACACGGCACCAATGCAGATGAACTGGTTGCCAAGCTCAACGCTTTTCTGGGCGAATAAGTCGAGTGAGTAAGAAAATTAGAGCTGGCATTGTTTGCCGGCTCTGTTTTTTTGGAGTTTTACATGGAAAGTATGATTTTAACACCGCGGCTGGCCTGTATGGCGGCTCTGGTGCCGCAGAATGCTCGATTGGCGGATATCGGAACGGATCACGGCAAGCTGCCGATCTCACTGCTGCTGGATGGGCATATTGCATCGGCTATCGGCTCGGATATCCGTTCGGGACCGCTGGCGCATGCGGAGCGCAATGCGAAAGAGCATAACGTATCCCTGTCTCTGCGGCTTGCACCGGGACTGGAGGCCGTGCGGGCAGAGGAATGCGACACCGTAACAATCGCAGGCATGGGCGGCCAGACCATCGCAGAGATTTTGACTGCCGCACCGTGGACCGGCCAGGGTGACCACCTGCTGCTGCTCCAGCCGATGACCATGATTGCCGAACTGCGCCGGTGGCTGTACGCGCATGGCTACGCCATCGAGCGTGAAACGCTGTGCCGCGAGGACAGACGGCGTTACGTCGTTCTCAGCGTACGCGGCGGTGCACCGAAGCGGGAAATACCGCTGAGCGAATGTGCGGTTTCTCCGGCCTTGCTGCGTGCAGAGGGGGCTGCCGATTATCTTGAGCAGCTCTACCTGCGGGAGAAAAAGGCACTGGACGGCATGGAACAGGGTACATCGGCGAACAAGCGTCTCGCGTACCAGCGTGCGCTGGTGCAGTGCATCCAATCTGCAAGGGAGGAACTGAAATGACGACGGTTCAGGATATTTTGACATTTATGGAGGGTCTTGCTCCCTACGAACTGGCGGAAAGCTGGGACAATGTCGGCCTGCTGTGCGGCGATCGTGCGCAGAAGGTCACGAGCGTGCTTTGTGCGCTCGATGTGACAGAAACGGTCGTGCAGGAAGCGGCTGAGCGCGGTGCGCAGCTTGTTGTCGCACACCATCCGGCGATCTTCACCTCGGTCAGCCGTGTGACATCGGACGATACGACCGGCCGAGTGCTGCGTTACGCGATCAAGCACGATATTTCTATTATCTGCATGCATACCAACGCAGACTGTGCGGAGGGCGGTGTCAATGACGCACTCGCATCTGCGCTGTTCCTCACCAATGTGGTGAGCATGGAGGCAGGCGAGAACGGCATGCTCGGTCGTGTGGGCGATCTGCCGCGCGAAATGCAGCCGCGCGAATTTGCACTCTATGTCAAGGAATGCCTGCGTGCGGGCGGTGTGCGCTTCTGTGACGGCGGCAAGCCGATCACGCGCGTAGCGGTCGGCGGCGGTGCCTGCGGCAAGCTGATGGACTATGCCGCTGCAGGCGGCGCACAGGCGTTCGTCATCGGCGACTGCAGCTACGATCTCATGCAGCGTGCGCAGGCCATCGGTCTGTCGCTGGTGGATGCAGGACACTTTCCGACCGAAAATCCGGTCGCGGCCGTGTTCGCCGATAAAATCACAGCCGCATTCCCGCAGGTGCTCACCGAGGTTTCCGAGCGGCACGCGGACTGTATCCAATTTGTTTAAGGAAGAATTTATATGCCATTAGATGCGATCTGCCTGCGGGCAGTGACAAATGAACTCAATAACGTACTGGCGGGCTGCCGTGTAGAGAAGGTCTATCAGCCGGACCGCGATGAAATCGTGCTGCAGACACGCGGCGGTCAGGGCGGCCCACGCCGACTGCTGCTGTCGATCGCGGCAGGCTCGCCGCGCGTGCATTTTATTGACGCGGCTCGAGAGAATCCGGCGGCGCCGCCGATGTTCTGCATGCTGCTGCGCAAGCATGTGCAGGGCGCAAAGATTGCGGCAGTGAGCCAGCCGGCGGTCGAGCGTATGCTCACCATCGAACTGGATACGACGGATGAAATGGGTGTACCCTGCAAAAAGCACCTCATCTGCGAGCTGATGGGCAAGCACTCCAACGTCATTCTGTGCGGCGAGGACAACCGTATTATTGACGCTCTGCGTCGTGTAGATGGCGACCTGTCCGGCAAGCGGCAGGTTCTGCCTGGTCTGTTTTACCGTATGCCGCCCGCACAGGACAAGCACGACCCATTCACGGTTTCCGGCACAGGACTTGCTGCCGCCGTATCGCAGGCTGAGGAAGGGCAGACGCTCGACCGTTGGCTGCTCAGTCAGCTTCTGGGCTTTTCGCCGCTGCTTTGCCGCGAGCTGTCCTTCCGCGCTACCGGCGATGCAGCCCAGCCGATCGCACGCATGACGGATGAGAACCGTCAGCAGCTCGGCAAGGTGTACGACGATTTCATGTCGTATGTCGAGGATGACCGAGCCAAGCCTTTCCTGCTGACCAAGGTCGAGGACGGTGCGGTGTTCGACTTCACCTTTCTGCCGGTGACGCAGTATGAGGGTCTGATGAATGTCACGCAGGCGGACAGCTTCAGTGCGCTGCTTGCAGCCTTCTTTGAGAAAAAGGGCAAGGTTGAGCGTATGCAGCGCCGCACCGGTGATCTGCACAAGACTGTCACAAACGCGCGTGACCGTGTGGCCCGCAAGCTGGCGGCGCAGAAAAAGGAACTCGCGGCTACGCACAACCGTGAGCAGTACAAGCGCACCGGTGAACTCATCACCGCGAACCTGTATCAGCTGGAAAAGGGCATGAACAAGGCGAAAGTGGTCGATTACTACGCTGAAAGCTGTCCGGAGGTTGAAATTACGTTAGATGTGCGGCTGACGCCGCAGCAGAACGCACAGAAGTATTTCAAGCTGTACAACAAGGCCAAGACCGCTGAGGAAGTGCTCACACAGCAGATCGAACAGGGCACAGCCGAGCTGGATTATCTGGAAAGTGTCCTCGCTGCTCTCAGCGAAGCCGAAAACGAGCGTGATCTTGCACAGCTGCGCGAGGAGCTCACGCAGTCCGGTGTGCTCTCTGCCAAGCAGACGCGCAACAAGAAGCTGCGCGGCAAGCCGGTGCAGGCCAAGCCGTTCCATTACCGCACGAGCGACGGCTTCGACGTATTTGCAGGCAAAAACAATCTGCAAAACGACCTGCTGACACTCAAAACTGCGTTCAAGAGCGATATCTGGTTCCACACGCAGAAGATTCACGGCTCGCACGTTATCCTCGTGACGGACGGCAGGGAGCCGACTGATGAGGCCATGACCGAGGCCGCCATGATCGCAGCGTACCATTCGCGAGGACGCTCGTCCTCTCTGGTGCCGGTGGACTATACGCCGGTTCGCCAGGTGAAAAAGCCTGCGGGCGCGAAGCCGGGCATGGTCATCTACCATGTGTACCAGACCGCATACGTCACGCCGAACGAAGCCGAAGTGGAAAAACTTCGCGTAGAATAAAAATAAACCGCTCTCGAACTTTTGAGAGCGGTTTTTACACGACCAAAGGGATTCTGTCAGAAACAGAATCCCTTTGGTTTTACTTGTGGGATGCGATAACGTCGCTCATGTCGTACATGCCCGGCTGGGTGCGCTCGGCCATGAAAGCGGCTGCATCAACCGCACCAACCGCGAAAACCTCGCGGGACAGAGCGGTGTGCTTAATCTCGATGATCTCATCGCGGCCGCAGAACAGCACGCTGTGCTCACCAACGATGGTGCCGCCGCGGATCGCGGAGATACCAATCTCGTGTGCCGGACGTTTTTCGCGGCGCTCGTGACGGTCGTAAACGTACTCCGCGTCATAGGGGAGTGCGCTCGCAACTGCGTCAGCCAGCATCAGAGCCGTGCCCGAAGGAGCATCCAGCTTCTGGTTGTGGTGCTTCTCGATGATCTCCACGTCGTACTTGTCGCCCAGAACAGCGGCGGACTGCTTGAGCAGTTCGCTCATCAGGTTAATGCCGAGGGACATATTGCCCGAACGGAACACCGCAATCTTTGCAGAAGCCGCACGGATGCGGTCCAGCTGTGCCGGAGAGTGACCGGTGGTGCAGATGACGACCGGCGTGCCGTGCTGCTCGCAGTAATCGAGCAGGCGCTCGGTAGAAGCGGCGTTGGAGAAGTCGATGATTACATCGCATTCGCCGGTAAACTCAAACGGATCGGCAAAAATCGGGAAACCTGCATACTGCACCGTATTGATATCAAATCCCGCAACGATCTCCATACCTTCTCTGCCGCTGACAATGTCGTTGATGACATGGCCCATACGGCCGCAGCAGCCGGAAAGTGCAATTTTCAACATCTTTTTATAGCTCCTTTAGATCTTGCAGCCGGCGTTTTCCAGCTCGCGCTTGATGTACGCGATGTGCTCCTCGCTCGGCTCAACCAGAGGCAGGCGCAGACCGCCGACCTTCCAGCCGAGCAGCTCCATAGCCTTCTTGACCGGAATCGGGTTGACTTCGCAGAACAGTGCATCGATCAGATCGTGATACTGCAGCTGCAGCTTAGCAGCCTCCGGATAACGGTTGTCAAAGCACAGCTGCGTAATATCGTGTGCAACCTGCGGCGCTACGTTGGACAGCACCGAGATAACACCCTTGCCGCCGAGAGACATCAGCGGGACGATCTGGTCATCGTTGCCGGACCAGACATTCAGGTTGTCGCCGCACTTAGCCATGGCCTCAGCCAGCAGGCTGAAATTGCCGGATGCGGCCTTGAGACCATTGATGTTCGGATGCTTGGACAGCTCATACAGGGTATCGGCGGTAAAGCATACACCGGTGCGGCTCGGTACGTTGTACAGGATGACAGGCAGATCGCAGCAGTCTGCGATTGCGGTGTAGTGTGCGATCAGACCGCGCTGCGTAGTCTTGTTATAGTACGGCGTAACCGACAGACCGGCATCTGCGCCGCATTCAGCGGCAAACTTGGTCAGCTCAATGGCGTATGCGGTGTCGTTGGAACCCGTGCCGGCAACGACCGGTACACGGTGATTGACATACTCACAGCACCAGGCAATGGCTTCGCGGTGCTCCTTATCGTGCAGGGCAGATGCCTCACCGGTGGTGCCGCAGACAACGATGGCATCCGTGCCATGTGCGATCTGGTGGTCGATGATCTTGCCGAATTCTTCGTAATCGACCTCACCGGTGGACTTGAACGGCGTGATAATAGCAACCGCAGCACCGGTAAAAACAGGCTTCTTCATAATAAAACGGTGACCTCCTTAACGGTCCATGTAGCCCTCGGCGCAAAGCAGCTCTGCCATCAGAACAGCGCCGCCTGCTGCGCCGCGCAGAGTGTTGTGCGACAGGCTGACAAACTTGTAATCAAAGATGGTATCTTCACGCAGACGGCCGATGGAAACACCCATACCATTCTCAAGGTTGCGGTCCAGCTTGGTCTGCGGACGGTTATCCTCTTCGAAGTAAGTAAGGTAGTGCTCCGGAGCGGACGGCAGGTTCAGCTCCTGTGCGCGGCCCTTGAAGTTGTTCCAGCGCTCGATCATAACTTCCTTGCTCGGCTTGTTCTTAAACTTGACCGAAGCGGCAGCCATGTGGCCGTCAGAGCATGCAACGCGCAGGCACTGTGCGGAGATAACCGGAGTGGTCGCAGACTCGATGTGGTCGCCCTCGATGTGACCCCAGATCTTCATCGGCTCCTTCTCGCTCTTCTCTTCCTCGCCGCCGATGTACGGAATAACGTTGTCTACCATCTCGGGCCAGGTCTCGAAGGTCTTGCCGGCACCGGAGATCGCCTGATAGGTGCAGACGGAAACCTCGGTCGGCTCAAAGTCCATCAGAGCGGACAGCGCCGGAACGTAGGACTGGATAGAGCAGTTGGACTTAACGGCGATAAAGCCGCGCTTGGTGCCCAGACGCTTGCGCTGTGCCGGAATGATCTCGGCATGGTCAGCGTTGATCTCCGGAATGATCATCGGAACATCCGGGGTACCGCGGTGAGCGGAGTTGTTGGAGCAAACCGGGCACTCGAGCTTTGCGTACTTCTCCTCAAGGGCGCGGATCTCATCCTTCTTCATATCTACCGCGCAGAAGATGAAATCAACCTTGGAGGCGATCTCCTCTGCGTCGGCAGTTGCGTCGTACATAACCATGTCCTTGTACTTGCCGGGCATCGGAACGGTCATCTTCCAGCGGCCCTCACAAGCCTCGGCATAGGTCTTGCCCTTGTTTCGGCCGGATGCAGCGAGTGCTACGACGTCGAACCACGGGTGGTTTTCCAGCAGCAGGGTGAAGCGCTGGCCTACCATACCGGTCGCGCCGACGATGCCTACTTTGTACTGCTTCATGTTTATCAAATCCTTCCAAAAGGTATTCTAACAAAGAAATTATGTGATGAAAAACATACAGAAAGAATATCCAGAGGTGACTTCGGATGATTCGGCAAGAGCAATTTTCCGCAAAGTGCCGCAGACGAATTGTACAGAGTTACCTCAAAAGAAAAATACCGGTTGAAAAACCGGTATGATCTATACTATAATAGAGGGAGCGGAACAAACCGCTGCGCTCTAAACAGAATAGCTCTCCACCGGCGTTTCCGCTGATGACAGACGCTGGGATATTTTCCGACGGCGTCCAGCACGGCCTTTCCGCAACAAGCACCGGCTTCGGCGGAGGTCCCTTTCCCGGGTGATTATCGGGTCTGCGGACCCTTCCAACCGGTACTGATGAAAACCGCACCTCTATCTGTATTGATACTTTCGCTTTTTATTTTAGAATATACCCTTGAGTTTGTCAATAAGAACAAGGCGAAACAAGGATAAAAAATAAAACAGGAGTTGATAAAAATGAAAAAGCTGTTATCCATGCTGCTTTGCGCCGTGATGACGGTCACCTGCATCGGTGCTGTTCCGGCACATGCAGCGAGCAGCGATACACGCCTGCGTGTCGGTCTGACGATCAGCGGCGCTTCCGCCTTTGCGGCACCGCAACTTGAGAACGTTAGCGGCTGCAAAACCGGCTACACGGTCGGCACCGTCAGCGGCACCGCGTTCTCCGGCAGCAAGTCGATCACGAGCAGTGCGCTGACCGTCAAGCTGGTGAACGATGCCTTTCAGGTCAGCGATACCGACAGCGGCTCGGTGCTGTATACGTCCGCAGCGGGTGCAGACCATATCGCCATTCGTCCGAACAGCGCGCTGACGTGGTTCAAGGGCTACAAGTGGTACGGCGATTTTGTGTACCGCCGTGCATCGAACGGCAGCATCACTGTTATAAACTATGTGGGTGTGGAGGATTATGTGAAGGGCGTGCTGCCGTATGAGATCGACCCGGACTGGCCTGCCGAAGCGCAGAAGGCACAGGCAGTCTGTGCTCGTTCGTTTGCACTCGGCACACACAAGCACGGCAGTGATTACGATCTGTGCAACACCACGAACTGTCAGGTGTATCTGGGCGCCAACCGTGCAACCGAGGCTTCTGATGCGGCAGTAGATGCGACCAAGGGTGAAACGCTGTCGTACAACGGCAGCTCGGTCATCGGTTACTTTTATTCGTCGGACGGCGGCGCAACCGAGGACGCAGCGAACGTCTGGGGCGGCGATTACGCGTACCTCAAGGGCAAGGCTGACCCGTATGAGGACCCGAGCAAGGACAGATGGACGGTGACGCTCACCGCCGATGAGATTCAGCAGAAGGTGAATGCCGCAGGCTACTCCATCGGCAAGGTGGCAAATGTGCAGGTCACCAAGCGCACCGCGACCGATAACGTAAACGAAGTCACCGTAACGGATACGAGCGGCAAGTCGGTTACGATTTCCAGGAGCAGCGTCCGCACAGTGTTCGGTCTCAAGAGCATTCGCTACACGATCACGCCGGTGGGCGGCTCGGGCAACAAGACCAGTCTGCAGGTCAAGGCTTCGACGCATAACGTCAAGGTCAACGGCAAAACCGTATCTCCGCAGGGGTATTACATTGTAAACGGCACGCAGTATGGCAACAATTATTTCAAGCTGCGCGATATTGCATATCTGCTGAGCGGCACCAAAGGCCAGTTCAACGTCCGTTGGGATAAGGAGAATGAACGCATTCTCCTGACCTCCGGCACGGCGTATGAGACCGTTGGCGGCGAGCTTGCGGATTCGTCCACGGCGGTGGAGAAAATCGGCAAATCCACCTCGACGATTGTGCTCGACGGCGAGGAGATCACACTGGACGGCTACATCATCAACGGCAACAACTACTACAAGCTGCGCGATATCGGCAAGGCGATCGGCTTCGACGTTGATTTTGAGGATAACACCGTGCTCGTCAAAACCACAAGCGACTATTCCGGCGATGACGAGGACACAAACAGCGGTAATTCGGGCAATACCGGCTCGAATACCACGCCGACCGTTACCAATCCGACCAGCTATACGTTCAACGGCTCCGGCTGGGGACACAGCGTCGGCATGAGTCAGTGGGGCGCTTACGCAATGGCGCAGAAGGGCTTCACCTATGACCAGATTCTGAAATTCTACTTTACCGGCATTGAAATTGCCGAGTAATCTATAAAATCAACACGCAAGGGAGGAAAAACGGCAGGGGCGCTTAGGCGATATTGTCTTAAAAGCGTCCTTGCCTTTGTGATGAAGAAAAGCGATTTTTATTTTGACTTGCCCGAACGCCTGATTGCCCAGCATCCGCTGGAGCAGCGCGACGCGTCCCGTTTGATGGTGCTCGACCGCAGGGACGGCTCGGTGACGCACCGCCATTTCCGCGATCTGCTGGAGTATGTTCAGCCGGGCGACTGCATGGTGTTCAACAATTCCCGCGTCATTCCGGCGCGGCTGATGGGCCACGCTGTCGGCCATGTTACGCCGATCGAGGTGCTGCTGCTGACCGACAAGGGCGACGGCCTGTGGGAGTGCCTGACGCGTCCGGGTAAAAAGACCCGCACCGGCGTAGAGCTGACCTTCGGTGACGGCCTGCTGACTGCAACCGTTGAGGCGGTTCAGCCGGACGGCAACCGCCTGATCCGTTTCCACTATGAGGGCATTTTCCTGGAAATCCTCGACAAGCTCGGCACCATGCCGCTGCCGCCGTATATCAAGGAAAAGCTGGATGATCCCGAACGCTACCAGACGGTTTACTCCAAAACACCGGGCTCTGCAGCTGCACCGACCGCCGGCCTGCACTTCACGACCGAGCTGCTTGACGCGCTGAAAGCCAAGGGAGTAAAACTGGCGTTCGTGACGCTGCATGTCGGTCTGGGTACGTTCCGCCCGGTCAAGGAGGATGAGATCACCGACCACATCATGCACTCCGAGTATTATATCATGGACGAAGAGACCGCGGGAATCATCAACGATACGCGTGCCGCAGGCGGCAAGATCTGGGCGGTCGGCACAACAGCCAGCCGCACGCTAGAGACCATCGCGGCTGACGACGGCACTGTACGCGCACAGTCCGGCTGGACGGATATTTTTATCTATCCGGGCTATAAATTCAAGGCAGTCGATCATCTTGTGACCAACTTCCATCTGCCGGAGAGCACGCTGATGATGCTTATTTCGGCATTTGCGACACGAGAAATGGTCATGAATGCGTATCAGGAAGCCATCAAGGAAGAATATCGTTTCTTCTCGTTCGGTGATTCGATGCTTTTGTACTAAAAACAGGATAAGAGGGAATTATGGAAATCGGAAAATTTAACCTAATCAAAACCGAGGGCCGCGCCCGTCGCGGCGAGTTCTGCACGGCACATGGTGTGGTACAGACGCCGGTATTCCAGAATGTCGGCACAGCGGGTGCCATCAAGGGGGCAGTTGACGCGTTCGACCTCAAGGAGCTTGGCTGTCAGATTGAGCTGTCCAACACCTATCATCTGCACGTCCGTCCGGGCGACCAGATCGTCAAGCAGATGGGCGGTCTGCACAAATTCATGCGCTGGGACGGTCCGATGCTGACCGACTCCGGCGGATTTCAGGTGTTTTCGCTGGCGACCCTGCGCAAGATCAAGGAGGAAGGCGTAACCTTCCACTCGCACGTTGACGGCCGCAAGATCTTCATGGGACCGGAGGAGAGCATGCGGATCCAGTCCAACCTTGGCTCGGACATTGCGATGGCGTTCGACGAGTGTATCGAGAACCCCGCGCCGCGTGAGTATGTAAAAAACTCCATTGACCGTACCACGCGCTGGCTCAAACGCTGTAAAACCGAGCTTGACCGTCTGAACACGCTGCCGGATACGGTAAACCCGCACCAGCTGCTGTTCGGTATCAATCAGGGCGGCACTTATGATGACCTGCGTATCGAGCACATGGAAGCGATTGCGGAGCTGGATCTGCCGGGTTATGCCATCGGCGGTCTTGCCGTCGGTGAAAGCACCGAGGTCATGTACCATATTCTCGATGTTGTTCTGCCGCATGCGCCCGAGAATAAGCCACGCTACCTGATGGGTGTCGGCACACCGAGCAACATTATTGAAGGTGTTGCCCGCGGTATTGATTTCTTCGACTGCGTTATGCCGACCCGCAACGCGCGTCACGGTCATCTGTTCACGCATAACGGCATCCTGAACATTATGAATGCCAAGTACCAGACCGATGACCGTCCGATCGAAGAAGGCTGTCAGTGCCCGACCTGTCAGCGGTTCAGCCGCGCCTATCTGCGCCACCTGCTCAAGAGCGGTGAAATGCTGTCCCAGAGACTGCTCGTTATGCACAATCTGTGGTTCTACAACCACCTCATGCAGGAAATCCGTGACGCACTCGATAATGGCACATTCGAGGACTATCGCGCAGAATACAGCGAAAAAATGAGCAAACGCATCTGACTCGGATGCAAACCCGGGCGCCATTGTCCCGCGATGATGGCGCTTTCACTATTCATAAGGAGGAGAACTGCTATGCAAAAGTTAAACCGAAGGAGCCTGCTTCTGGTAGGTTTTACGCTGTTTTCCATGTTTTTCGGCGCCGGAAACCTGATTTTCCCGCCGTATCTCGGTGCACAGGCGGGCACTGTCGCGTGGCTGGCCTTTGTCGGATTTGCGGTCAGCGCGATCGGTCTGCCGGTTATTGGCGTGATCGCTGTCGCGCGTGCAGGCGGGCTGTCCGAGCTGGCCGGGCGTGTGCATCCGCGATTTGCGCAGATATTTGCGCTGCTGGTTTACCTGTCGATCGGTCCGTGTCTGGCCATCCCGCGCACGGCGAGTACATCGTTCCAAATGCTCGCGCCGCTCATCGGCGGAGATGCAATGCGGCAGCTGATTTACTCTATCGTGTTCTTTGCGGCAGCGTTTTTCGTTGCACTGCACCCGGAAAAGCTGACAAGCTGGCTCGGACGCATTCTGTGTCCGACGCTGATCGTACTGATTTTCGTGCTGTTTTTCGGCTGCCTGTTTCATCCGGTGGCAGAGCATTACGGCGTGCCGACCGCAGACTACGCTTCGCTGCCGGGCCTGACGGGCATTCTGAATGGCTACCAGACAATGGATACGCTGGCGGCACTCAATTTCGGCGCGGTTATCGCGCTGAATATTCGGGATTACGGTATCGAGGACGAACAGCAGGTGCGCCGCAGCACCATCCGTGCAGGCTGGATTGCAGGCGCAATGCTGCTTCTGGTTTACGCGATGCTGACGCACGTTGGCGCACTGTCCGGCGCGGCATGGCCGGGCGGCTCGACCGGCGCGGACACGCTGAGCAATATTGCCAGAGGTCTGTTTGGCCCGGTCGGGCAGGTGCTGCTTGCCGCAATTTTCGTCATTGCATGCTTCAATACCTGTGTCGGCCTGATTGCCTGCGTCGGTCAGTATTTCCATGAGCTGCTGCCGCGTATTCCGTATCCGGCCATTGCGGCGTTCTTTGCTGCGGCCAGCATGATTATTTCGAATATCGGTCTGGCGGGTATTATCCGTCTGTCCACGCCGGTGCTGAACGCGATTTATCCGGTCGCTATCGTGCTGATCGTGCTGTCGTTCCTCCCGAAGCCGGAGAAACACGGTGCGGTTTACCGCCTCTGCATTGCCTTTACTGCTGTGCAGAGCATTGCCGCGGCATTCCCGATTCCGGTCTTGTCGCCGCTGCTGCGGGCGCTGCCGCTGAACGCACTCGGCTTCGGCTGGCTGATTCCGGCTGCGGTCGGTCTGCTGATTGGCTTGCTGCTTCCGAAGAAAACTGAAAAGGCATAAGAAAACACCCGTCAAGATTTTTCTTGACGGGTGTTGTTGTTGCAAAACTGCGGTTGCGCGGCAGCTATCAGAACAGAGCCAGAATTTTCGCAATTTCACCGCGGGTGATATTGCCGTTCGGTCGGATGGTACCATCCGAGTAACCGCCGATGACACCGGCGGAAACGCAGGTCTTGACTTGCTCGGTCGCCCACGTTGGAATTACGGACGCGTCCGTGTAATTCAGGCTGACCGCCGCATAGCCGCGCGGCAGGCAGCGGCCGATGACCGTCATAACCTCAGCGCGCGTCATGGTGGCCTGCGGGTTGAAGTACAGCTTGCCGTTGCTGCCCGAGCCGTTCATAATGTTCGCACGCGAAACTGCGGCAACTGCGCCGCGTGCCCAACTCGGGATGCTGTCCTCATCAGCAAAGCCGAGCGTGCCGGAGGTGCTGGAGGTATCCAGATTCAGCAGACGCGCCATCGTCACCGCGAACTCCTGACGGGTTAGGTTGCGGTTCGGGCGGAAATAGGTACTGCCGTTTGCGGTTTCGCCCTTCATGATGCCGCGTGCGCTCAGCAGGGAAGCGTAGCCGTTCGCCCAATGCGATGCGGTGTCCGTGAACACGTTGGATGCCGAACCGGCGGTTACGGTCGCACAAACGCGCGTGCGGTTGCCTGCATCATCGGACACGTCGGCAGTCACGGTATGCGTACCGGCAGACAGCGTGCCGGTTGTAATGGTCATGGTCGAGCCGCTCATCACAGCTGCACCGGAAACGGCTTTGCCGTCCACCTTGACCGCAATATTGCTTGCGCGCACCGGATATTTGCCGTTTTCCATGGTGGCAGTGCCGGAAAGCGCGGCATTTGTGCCGATGCTGACCGTTGCCGAGGTCGTATTCAGCTTGACCGACGGCGCATCCGTATTCGTCACCGCATGATCTGCGCTCAGTACGATCTGGTCGAGGTACAGCGCCGAGCCGCCGGAGCCTGCGCCGGATTTGTCAAACCGCAGACCGGTGAACTGCTGTGCGCCGTCCGGCACGCTTGCCGTCAGCTGCTTCCAGCTGTTGCCGGTTGCAGCGGACAGGGGAGCGGTCAGCTCATTGCCTTCCGCGTCGGCAAACACCGCCGTGAGCGTGCCTGCCGTGTTCCTGCTGTGCGCCCACAGTGTCAGGTGCTTCATGCTCGAAGCATCAGCCGCCGGAACGGAAATCGTAAAGCCGTCCGTACCGGTGCCGTTCCACATCGCCTTGAGCGAACCGGTGCCGCGTGCCACCGAGGTGTAATCCGTTACCCGCGAGAGCGTCACGCCGTCCGATGCGGTCAGATTGTTCAGACCGCTTTCAAAATCCGCAACGGTATGAGCGCTCTGCGCGTCGCCCATGCCGACATTGACCGAAATGGACTTGCTTACGCTGCCATACGAGCAGGTGAGCGTGCCGGAGGCCATCCGGCTGCCCGCAGTGAACACGCCGTCCGCATTTACCGCACCGACATCGCCGGACACGCTCCACTTGAAGCAGGAATCCGCAGCTCCCATCGTATGACCGAGGTGATACGCGAGCGCATCTACGTTGATGCTCTGGCTCGGTTTGACCGAGATAGAGCTGAGCGCTTTGCCGCCGCTCTGCAGTGCGATCGAGTCCACACCGGTGGTGATGCACACGTTCATCGAGCCGGAAACCGTGCCGTTTGAGCCGGTAATGGTCGCGCGACCGGCCTTGCTGCCCGCGGTGAAGGTTTGGCCGGAGACCGTGCCCAACTCATCATTCACCGTGTAGCTGAGGTCGGTCGGTGCGTCCGCCGAGGCGTAAGACGCATCTGCACCCTTGACCGAGAACCAGGTACTTCCGCCCGGGAGCACATAGCGGTGGCTGGGCGTGAGCACAGCATGAGCCGTCACGCCGTCCGACGCGATGTTGTTCACAAAGAAAATGTAGTTGGCGCACGCGCGCTGTGAGCCGTCCGACGGCTGGGAGATCAATGCTGCGGTGCTCTCGCCGGGATTGCGGACCGCCATCGCGGAGGAGCCGCCGCCATCCAGACAGATGGCGCGGACACAGCCGAGATCCTTCAGCTCCTGACCGAGTTCTGCCGCCGTCAGACCGACGCTGTACGAGGGCTGGTTGCCGTCGATTTCATACAGAACAACCGTGCCGTCCGCCTTCACGCCGACTGCGCTGCGTGCTCTGCGGGTCGAGCCTGCGTCGATGCCGTCGGTCGTGATCGTACTGTTGTCCATCAGCAGCTTGCCGCCGACTGCGTACTGCACGTCGCTCCAGCTGCTGTCATTCGATGCGATGGACAGCGTGACTTCCTCGCCAACCTCGAAATCCACCCACGAGGGCACATTTGCGCCATCCGACTTGGTGAGCACCATCTGGTTTTTTGTGATCGTAATGGGACTGCTGCCCGTGCCCTTGTTCACGACCTTGAGCTTGACCGAGCCGTTGACCTTGACCGGTGTATCATCCACGCGCTCAAGGATAATGCTCGTGCCCTTGGCTGCAAAGTGCGTCGAGTCATCGTAGTTGTGATCGAGCAGGTACGCGCCAGCCGTCGTGCGCGTCTTGTTGAAGTAGGATACGTTGACCGTGCCGCTCTTGCCGCTCACGCGGATGCCCATAGTCGGGCGGCCGAGGACAGCTGTGCCGTCCTTCTTGAAGCCGACCGCGTACTGCCAGGCATCGGACGAAATGAGCTCGCCGCTGTCGATGACCAGACCGATCGGGATGCCGGTGGACATAACGAAAAAGTCTGCATTCGTGCCGCCGAGCACGGTTTTACCCTGATTCTGCAGATATTTCGCCGCGTTTGTGATAGTGGCCTTGCTGCCGTACAGCTGCTCATCGGCGTAGACCATGATGGGCGTTACACCGGTGTTCGGCGAGTATGTCAGTACGTTCGCGCGCTGTAGACCGGCGCTGTTTTTGCCCTCGGTGCGGCTGTATTGCAGGCCGCTGCCGAGAGAGTAGGTGTAGCTGAAGCTGTTATCGAAAACGGCTCCGGCAGCACCTGCGCATAGCTGCAGAGCGGCAAGCGCGGCTGCAATCAGGCGGCAGGGATGTTTGGCTGATGTTCTCATAATCCTTTGAGTTCCTCCTTTTATTGCGGATGTGAAAAAGGGACATACTTTTCAGTATGTCCCTAATTGTAAACGCATCTGGTGGATTTGTCCAGTGCTTTACACGCTCTTTACTACTTTTTCCAGAACCTCGGACAGCCTGGGACTGCGCACCGCGATATCGGCCACTCGATGGTAGAGCGCCTTGCGTGCATTGTACAGGCGGCGTGTTTCCGCCTGCTTGTCCGGCTTATCGAGCAGCGGGCGATTCGTGGAATAGGAAAGGTTCTTCATAATGCGGTAGAACGGTGTGTCGAGCAAGATGAGCAGACCGGTCTCCTTGACAGCCGCCACATTCTCCGGACGGAGGACAGAGCCGCCGCCGAGCGCAAGCACGATGCCGTCTTTCTGCGCCAGCTCTTTAATGTACGCGGTCTCGCGGTTGCGGAAGTAGGCTTCGCCCTTTTCAGCGAAAATCTCGGAGATTTTCTTGCCTTCCTTCGCCTCAAGGTAGATGTCCGCATCAATAAATTCCAGTCCGGTCAGACGCGCCAGCTTACGGCCGATGGTGGTCTTGCCGCTGCCCATAAAGCCGCACAGCACCAGGTTTTTCTTGCCATGCTTCTCGTGCAGACGCTTGACCGCCATTTTGCCGTAGGTGCGGCGCAGAATGGTTTCGCACGCCTGCGGCTCAAAGGTCACGCCGGTCCAGATGGTCTGCGCGTGCGCCGCCTGCATGACCAGCATGAACAGTCCGTCGCGTGTTTTGGCCTTGCGCGGATTGGCGAGCTTCATGGTCGAGGTCACCGGCGGATTGTAGATCGCATCGAACACATACTCGGTCTTGTGCGGCAGATAATGCAGCGGAGCCGCGTTTTCCTTCGGGTACATGCCCACCGGCGTGGAATTGAGCACGATATGAATATCGCGCGGAATGTGCCGGCGGCTGAACACGGAAATGCGTGCGCCCGGAACGGCATCGGTCAGCTGCTTCTGCAGTGCCTCCGCCTTCTCGAGATTGCGTCCCGTGATGGTCAGATACGCGCCCTGCGTCACGCAGTGGTATGCCATCACGGAAGCCGCGCCGCCATAGCCGAGCAGCAGCACCTTTTTACCCTGGAGCGATACGCCGTCACGGTTCAGCGACTCCGCAAAGCCGAGGATATCCGTGTTGAAGCCGGTCGCCTTGCCGTCCGCAAAGCGGACCGTGTTGACCGAGTGCAGGTCGCGGGCAGCAGTGTCGATGTCGTCCAGCAGCGGGATGACGGCCTTTTTGTGCGGAATCGTGCAGTTGATGCCGCCGAGCTTGCGCTTGGCCAGCTCGAACGCTTCCGGTAAATCCTCCGGCGGCACGGCAACGCCGATGTAGTCCGCGTCCTGACCGGAGGCCTCGAACAGCTGCGCGTGCAGTTCCGGACTCATCGTGTGGCCGAGCGGCCAGCCAAACAGGGCATAGGTGGTCTTTTTCGGCTCGAAAGCGCGAAATTCGTCCATGGAAAACAGCATAACTCAGTCCCCCAGACGTTCGAGGGTGTTGAAGAAATCGGGGTAGGAGATGGCAACGACCTCCGGCTCGTCAATGCGGCTTACGCCCTCGGCTGCCAGACCGAGCACGGCAAGGCTCATCGCAATGCGGTGGTCCTTATAGGTCTCGAACGATGCGCCGTGCGGCTTTGCACCGCCGTGCACGATCATGCCGTCGTCGGTCTCCTCGACAGCTACGCCGGCCTTGGTCAGTTCTGCGACCATAGCGGCAATGCGGTTGGACTCCTTGACCTTGAGCTCCTGCGCGTCGCGGATAACGGTTTCGCCCTCAGCGAATGCAGCGGCTACCGCGATAACGGGCAGCTCGTCAATCAGGCGCGGGATGATAGCGCCGCCGATTTCCACGCCGTGCAGCTTGCTGTACTTGACGGTCAGGTCGCACATCGGCTCGGCCTCATCGCGGAAGTTCGACTCGGTGATGTCCGCACCCATGTCGCGCAGAACGTCCAGAACGCCCGTGCGGGTCGGATTGACGCCCACGTTTTTAATCGTCAGCTCACTGCCCGGAATGATCGCACCGGCAACGAGGAAGAACGCCGCGGACGAGATATCGCCCGGAACCGCAATATCGACCGCATGGAGATCCTCCGGCGGGTCGAGCGTGATGGTGCTGCCGCTGGTCTCAATCTCAACGCCGAGTGCGCGGAACATGCGCTCGGTGTGGTCGCGGGAGGGAGCCGGCTCGATAACGGTCGTCTGGCCCTCGGCGTACAGACCTGCCAGCAGGATGGCGCTCTTGAGCTGAGCGGATGCTACCGGCAGACGGTATTCAATACCGTGCAGCTCGCTCGGGAACAGGGTCAGCGGGCAGAAATTGTCGTTCTTGCCCTCAATGGACGCGCCCATTTCACGCAGCGGCTTCATCACGCGGCCCATCGGGCGCTTCTGGATGGACGGGTCGCCGCTCATGGTAACGGTGAACGGCTGACCGGCCAGAATGCCGCACAGCAGGCGGGTGGTCGTGCCGGAGTTGCCGGTGTACAGCGCTTCTGACGGCGCTTCGAGACCGTGCAGACCAACGCCTTCCACGATAACCTCGTCATCGGTGATGTTGATCTCGACACCCATCTTGCGGAAGCAGTCAATGGTGGACAGGCAGTCCTCGCCCATCAGAAAGCCGGTGATGTGGGTGGTGCCGTTGGCAAGTGCGCCGAGCATAACGGCACGGTGCGAGATGGATTTGTCGCCCGGCACGGTAATTTCACCGCGCAAAGGGCCGCAGGGTTGAATTTGCATGGGTTTGTACTCCTTTTATTCGTTAGGCACGCAATAGCTGCCGATTACTTTGATATAGGGAAGCTCCTCATGAAGCTGATACAGCAGGGACTGCACCGCATGGTCGCGCATGTTGCCGGTGAAATCGACATAGAACACATAGCACCACGGGCTGTCCTTGAGCGGACGTGAGTGGATTTCGGTCATGTCGATGCCGTAGTGCGCGATGGTGTCCAGCACGGTGATGAGCGTACCGGACGCATTGGGAATGTGGAATGCGATCTCGATGCGGTTGTCCTCTGGCTGACAGGTCAGCGTTTTGCTTACCGCGATAAAGCGCGTTTCGTTGTGCTTCATGTCGTTGATGCCCTCGGCGAGAATATCGAGACCGTAGCGCACCGCCGCCTCCTGCGAGCAGATGGCAGCAAGGCTCTTGTCGCCCTTTTTCTGCACGTTCTGGGCCGCAATGGCGGTGTTTGCCACCTCGATGGCCTCCAGATCGTGCTCGGAAATGAAGCTGTGGCACTGCGGCAGCGCATGCGGATGCGAGCAGACACGCTTTACATCCTCGAGCTTTGTGCCGGGCACCGCCGCCAGACAATGCGAGATTTTCTTGATGTACGAGCGGTTGATGTACAGGTCGTAGTCAAGCAGAAGGTCATAGACTTCACTGACCGTGCCTGCGGTTGTGTTCTCGACCGGCACAACGCCGATATCGGCTTTGCCGTCGCGGACGGACTGGAAAACCTGCTCCCAGGTGGGGACGTTGTGCGGTTCGCAGTTCGGGAACAGCGCCCGCGCGGCCAGCTCCTGATACGCACCCGGAACTCCCTGATAGAATACGGTTTTCGGCTCGATAAGCGATTCGCTCGGCTTAAACGGGAACTTTTCCGGCGCCTGACGCAGAATTTCGCTGTACTGATACTCGCGGCTTGCACGGATCATGCTCTGCAGAAGGGAAACATACTTGAGCTGCAGCTCCTCCTCCATACCGGCGGAGCGCTTCTCAACGATTTCCGCTTCACGGTCGGGCTTGTAGATTTTATCATCCGACTGCGCCTTGGTCTTTGCGACTTCGAGAGCCAGCGACATACGCAGCAGGAACAGTTCCCGGATGGCGGAGTCCACGCGGTTGATGTCCTGACGGATTTCGGGAAGTTCACGCATGATAACCCTTCGCCTCCCTCAGAAGATCTGCCAGTGCAACGGCGCAGGCGGCCTCGACCACCGGCGCGGCGCGGGTGACGATGCACGGGTCGTGGCGGCCGTGGATGGACAGCGGCTCGACCTTGCCGGTGCGGATGTTGAGCGTATCCTGCACCATGCCGATGGACGGCGTAGGCTTGATGCACGCGCGGACAATGAGCGGCATACCGCTCGTGATGCCGCCAAGGATGCCGCCGTTGTTGTTGGTTTCGGTCTTGACAACCCCGTTTTCCTCATAAAACGGATCGTTTGCGTGTGAGCCGCGCAGCGCAGCGAAGGCAAAGCCTGCGCCGAACTCCACGCCCTTGACAGCGGGCACGCCGAACAGGATAGAGGACAGGCGGCTCTCCACGCTGTCGAGCATCGGGCTGCCGATACCGGCCGGCAGGCCGACGGCTGCGCACTCGATGACGCCGCCAACCGAATCCTGTTCCTCACGTGCTTCCTCGATAGCGGCCAGCATGGCTTCAAGCGCACGCGGATTGTTCACCGGGTATTCGGCGTTCCGCAGCGCATCCAGCTGCTCGGCGGTAACTTCCACATCGTCGAACGGCATATCCTGAATCTGCGCGATGGACTGGATGTGCGCGCCGACCGTCACGCCCTGTTCCTTGAGCCACAGCTTGCACAGCGCACCGGCGAACACCAGCGGAGCTGTCAGCCGGCCGGAGAAATGGCCGCCGCCTCGCGGGTCGTTGCAGGAATCGTAGCGCAGCATACCCGTGTAGTCCGCGTGACCGGGACGCGGCTGTGCCGCCAGCTCGGCGTAGTCGTTCGAGCGCTGATTGGTGTTGCGGATGACGGCACAGATGGGCGTGCCGGTCGTTTTGCCGTTGTAGATGCCGGACTGAATTTCCGGCCTGTCCGGCTCCTTGCGCGCGGTGGACTGCTTGTTGCGGCCCGGTGCGCGGCGCTCCATCTCACGCAGGACAAACGCCTCGTCATATGCCACACCGGACGGGAATCCGTCTATCACAACGCCGATGCCCGTGCCATGCGATTCACCGAAAATGGAAATTTTAATTGCATTGCCCCAGGTAGAACCCATGCTTCTCCCTCCTTACAGCTTCAGAATGTATTCGTGCAGCTTTTCTGCGTCAATCGGCGTAATTTCCGCCCGACCGGCTTCGCGCACGAGGATAAAGTTGACCGTTGCACCGAATTTCTTCTTGTCCGACAGCAGAGCATTAAAGATGGACTCGCGGTCGTAGTTCAGCTCGGTCGGCAGACCGATGTGCTTCAACAGGTCGATGAGCGGCGCTGTCAAATCCTCGTTGCCCAGCAGAGCGGACAGCCGCATCGCGGCCACCATGCCGATCGCCACCGCCTGACCGTGGGTGAGGTCGGTGTAGTTGCCCAGTTTTTCTGCCGCGTGGCCGATGGTGTGGCCGAAGTTCAGTATCATGCGAAGTCCGGTGTCGTGCTCGTCGATGGCAACTACATCGCGCTTGATCTTAACGCACTCGTAAATGATATTCTCAATGTTGGACTTGTAGTCCGGCTGAGAAACCATCGTCAGGATTTCCCGGTTGGAAATGTAGCCGTACTTAACGACCTCGGCCATGCCGTCCGCAAAGGTGCTGTCCGGCAGGGAAGCGAGCACGTTCGGGTCGATGAGCACGAGCCGCGGCTGATAGAACGCGCCGACAAGGTTTTTGCCCTCGGGCAGATCAACGCCGGTCTTGCCGCCAACCGAGGAATCCACCTGCGCGAGCAGCGTGGTCGGAATCTGGCACAGTGATACGCCGCGCAGGAAGGTCGCCGCCGCAAAGCCGGTGATGTCGCCGACAACACCGCCGCCAAGCGCGATGATCAGGTCTTTGCGCGTCATGTCTGCCGCCAGCAGATCATGGTAAATGCCTTCGACCGTGGAAAGCTGCTTGTGCTCCTCACCGGCGGGAATGACCGTGTGCGTCACCGGCAGGGAGAACTGCTTTTCCAGCTTCTCGAGATACAGCGGCGCTACCGTTGAATCCGACACGATATGCACGCGGCTGGGCGAAAAGGTTTCGAGGATTACCGTGCCCGCATGGTCCAGCAATCCGGTTTCGATATGAATTTCGGACACGCCGTTCGCGCCCGTCAGACTCAGCGTTTCTGCCATTTTTACAACACCCTTTTGGTTGAATTAGTAATTAGGAATGAGGAATTAGCAATTAGTAATTAGGAATGAGGAATTAGTAATTGCCGTTATCCTTTATATTTGCGAAGGAGGTCGGTGGAACACCGACCTCCGGCTATCTTACATTATAATGCGTATCAGATTTCTCTGTCAACTGCCGCTGCAACAGCGCGCAGTGCGTTCATGGTGTGGTGGAACGAATCGTAGGTCAGCGACTGTGCACCGTCGGACAGAGCGTGTGCAGGATCGTTGTGAACCTCGATCATCAGACCGTCTGCGCCGGCTGCAACAGCAGCCTTTGCCAGCGGCTCGACCATCCAGTAAATGCCGCCTGCATGGGACGGATCAACGACGACCGGCAGATGGCTCATGCGCTTGAGCACCGGAACGGCGGAAATATCAAGCGTGTTGCGGGTGTACTTCTCGTAGGTGCGGATGCCGCGCTCGCAGAGGATAACGTTCTCGTTGCCGCCCGCCATGATGTACTCGGCGCTCATCAGGAACTCCTCCATGGTGTTTGCGAAGCCGCGCTTGAGCAGGATGGGCTTGCGGGTCTGACCGAGTTCTTTCAGCAGCTCGAAGTTCTGCATATTGCGTGCGCCGACCTGGAAGCAGTCGCATTTGTCCATGAAGATGTCGATGTGCGCCGGATTGGTGATCTCGGTGACAACCGGCAGACCGGTTGCCTCATGCGCCTTGTGCAGCAAGTCCAGACCCTCAGCCTTCAGACCCTGGAAGGAGTACGGGGAAGAACGCGGCTTCCACGCGCCGCCGCGGAGAACGGTAGCGCCGTCTGCCTGCACATGCTTCGCCACGTCGATGATCTGCTCCTCGCTTTCAACCGAGCACGGACCTGCCATAACGACCAGCTTCTTGCCGCCGACAACAACGCCCGGTGCAATCTCAACGGTGGAGTTGTCCGGATGGAACTTGCGGTTTGCCAGCTTGAACGGCTCCTGCACCTTGATGATGTTCTCAACCTGCGGGTCGAGCATGAGTGCGTCCTTGTCAACAGCGCCGGTGTCGCCGACCAGACCGATAACGATGGTGCCCTCGCCGTAGATCGGATTTGCCTTTACGTTCCAGCGCTCGATATGCTGGGACAGTTCCTCAACGTGTTCGTGGGTCGTGCCCTGCTTCATAATGATGATCATGTTGTGTATCTCCTTTATATAGGTGGTATTTGCTGTTTGTCACGGCAGAATGGGTATAAAAAAAGCCCTTCATCCACAAAGAGGGACGAAAGACAAACGGTTCCGCGGTACCACCCACATTCGGCATAACAATGCCGCACTTTTTCGGATACAAATATATCCTATCCCTGTAACGGAGGAAATCCGTCAGCGCCTAATTCGATAGGGTTCAGCGCCGCAGCTCAGGAGGGAACTTCATCGTACCGGCGTCTGCGTCCGTTTCCAGTCATGCCGGACACTCCCTGAAAGCCGCACTTGGAACGATTACTTTCCTCTGTCATCGCTTTGTGCAATATTTGTGTTTATTATATCGCTGGACGGGCGAGTTGTCAATGACTGATTTGACATGGTTCGATGAAAAAATGCATAAATTTTCATGTATTCTGACAAGTCTCTGGCCTTCCGTACGTCAAGCGGATGCGTAATGAACCACCGCAGGGCGGGATGAGGTCATCCTGCCCTGCAATACAGATTGGCAATGAAGGATAATGGTCAATCACAACATTCATTTTCCATCCTCAATCCTCAATTTACCATTCTACTTTGGTAATCTGCGGCATAGTCTGTAGTGGTGATGAAAATGGACAAACGAAAAGCGGCCTTCCGGCAGGCGATTTCGTGCCTGCCGCCGATACGGCGGGCGCAGCTGGAGCGGCTGGACAGGCCGGAGGACATCGAGGAATTACGCTTTCGCGCGGGACAGCCGCCTGCGGCGAAAACAGCCGTCGGAGAGCGGCCGCTCCCGCTTGAGGCGGTCACATCGGCGGAGCTGCGCGAGATGCTCAGCCGCGCCGCGCAGTATTCCGTGCATAGTTATACAGATAGTTTGCGGCACGGCTTTCTGACGTTATCCGGCGGGCATCGGCTGGGCATCTGCGGCACAGCCGCCGAAGAGGACGGCCGCGTTATCGGGGTGCGCGGCCTGAGTTCAATCAACCTGCGCATTGCACATCAAGCCGAGGATTTACAGGCGCAGATTGCCCGTTGGATAGGAACGGACGAGCCGCAGTCTGCCTTGCTCCTGTCACCGCCGGGATATGGCAAAACGACCTTGCTGAGAGAGTGGGTGCGCTATTTCTCCGACCGCGGTTTCACTGCCGCGATTGCGGACGAGCGCAGCGAGATTGCCGCTCTTGCGGACGGTGTACCGCAGCTTGCGGTCGGGCGCTGCACGGATGTGATGGAAGGCTGCTCGAAATGGCAGGCGGCGGTCATGCTGCTCAAAACCATGTCGCCTGCCCTGCTCGCTCTTGATGAAATTACTGCGCCTGAGGACGCAAAGGCGGTATCGCTCTGCACGCACTGCGGAACGGCAGTGATTGCGTGTGCACACGCGGCCGGACTGGATGATCTGCGGCAGCGGCCGATCTACCGTGAGCTGCTCGCGCTCGGCGTATTTCATCAGGCGGTTATTATCGAAAAACGGGACGGACAGCGGGTCTACCGCATGGAACGATGGGAGGAGACGAAATGTTAAAGCTGATCGGTTCGGTGATGGTGTTCGGCTCATGTGCAGCGCTCGGACTGTCCGCGCGGCAAAATCTGCGGCGCAGAGTGGCGGCGGCAGACGCGATGCTGCTTGCGCTCGGTCTTATCCGCAGTGAGATTTCTGGAAGACGGACACCTATGCCGGAAATTATCGGTCTGCTGGCGGAAAACGAGCAGCCGATCGTCCGCAAAGTCTTTCGCACGCTGCAGCGCCGCCTGCGGGAGCAGAACGGTCTGTCGCTCGGCTACCTGTGGCGCAGCACCTTGCGGGACTGCCGTGCACAGGTCGGACTGGGCACGCAGGAATGCGACATTCTGTGCGACGCCGCAAACTACTTAGGCCGCTACGACGCGGACGAGCAGCTGACCGGACTGTCGCAGGTGGAGCGGCGGCTGGCGGCCTCGCGGGAGGCAGCGCAGGAGGATTTGGCAAATCGGGGAAATCTGTACCGGACCTGCGGCATTGCGCTCGGTCTGCTGGTGATTCTGGTGCTGATCTAAGCGGAGGAAAACAATGGATGTTGATCTGATTTTCCGCATTGCGGCGGTAGGAATTTTAGTGGCTGTGCTCGGACAGCTGCTCTCCCGCTCGGGCAGGGAGGAGCAGGCGCTGATGACGACACTCGCGGGTTTAATTGTCGTTTTGATGCTGATTGTTCAGGAAATCGACCGCCTGTTCACCATGATGAAAAATGTATTTGGGTTTTGACGATGGAATTAGGCTTGATTTGCGGCATTGTCCTTGCGGCGCTCACGCTGTCGCTGGTGCTGAAAAAGGACGCGCCCGCTATCGCGTTTCTGCTGGTGCTGACGGCAGGCGTGCTCCTGCTTTTGCGGGTGTTCAGCGCAGCCGGAAGCGCGGCGCAGCGGTTTTCCGGTCTGCTCTCGCAGTGCGGCTTGGATTCCGCGCTGTATCTGCCGGTGTGCAAGGCAGTCGGTGTGGCGGTCGTGGTGCGGATCGCAGCCGCGCTTTGTCGGGACGCCGGTCAATCCGCGCTTGCCGCCAAGATGGAGATTGCAGGCGCTGTCCTGACGCTTTCCGTGTGCCTGCCGCTTTTCGAGCAGGTGCTCGACCTTATTACGGAGTGGGCGGTATGAGCAAATGCAAACTGGCGCTGAATGCTATTCTCGTGCTCCTGCTGTTCCTGCCGTTCGCGCATGCGGCTGTGAGTGAGGAACAGGTGCAGTCAGTCGGCGGCAGCAGTCTGACTGACGCTATGCCGAACAGTGCGCGGCAATACCTTGACGGCGTATCGCCGGAAAACGCGGACACGCTGTCGGATTCGGTCTCCCGCGTGCTGGAAAACATGACCTCGGACAGCCAAAGTGCGATTCGGACTGCACTTGGCGGACTATTGCGCGTAGCCGTGATTGTGCTGCTGGCCTCGGCAGCGCGCGGCTTTTCTGCGGCGGCGGGCGGCGAGGCCAACGACTGGATCGATATGGCGGCGGCACTCGGCTGTGCGGCAGTACTCCTGCGGGATTTCACGGGTGTGCTGTCGCTCTGCCGCGACACGCTCGACCAGATCGGCGTGTTTTCGGGCACGCTCCAACCGGTGCTCGCCACTGTACTTGCGACCGGCGGCAACACGGCGACCGCAACCGTTTTGCAGGCGGCAACCATGGTAGTGTTCGACCTGGTAATACGGCTGGTGAACGCCCTGCTTGTTCCGGCGGCGTGCGCCTATCTTGCCATCACGGCGGTGGATGCCGCGGCAGGCAACGGCATGCTGCGCGGCATTGCGGACGGCATAAAAACCCTGACCTCGGGTGTACTTAAACTCATTTTAACGCTGTTCACCGCATATCTTGCGATAGCGGGCGGTGTTTCCGGCAACGTGGACCGCATGACGCTAAAGACCGCGAAACTTGCCGTGTCCGGTGCGGTTCCGGTGGTCGGCGGTGTGATTTCGGACGCGACCGAAACCATGCTGTCCGGTGCAGCTCTGCTGCGCGGCTCGATCGGCATTTTCGGGATGCTGTGTGTAGCGGCTATCTGCTTTGTGCCGTTCGTTCGGGCGGGAGCAAGCTATTTGTGCTACAAGGCGGGGGCTGCCGTACTCTCGCCGCTGTGCTCGGACGGCATGAAGCGGTTCCTCGAAAACGTAGGCACCGGCTTCGGTCTGCTGCTCGGCATGCTGAGCACCTGCTGTATGATTTTATTCCTCGAACTCGTGTATATGGTGGCGATGGTGAAACCAATATGACTGAATTACTGCAAACGATATTACTGCGCGTGACGATCGCGGGAGCTGCGTCTGCGGTGGCGCTCAAGCTGGCAGGCGGCGGAGCCTTAAAAGAGGTTGTGAGGACAGCCGCCGGTCTGCTCATGCTGCTGGCGCTTCTGCAGCCGTTGGCGGGACTGCACTTGCTGTCGTGGAACTGGCAGGGGAGCGTCTCGCAGAGCGACTTGGACGAAATGCAGGCGCGCAACATGCAGACCACGATGAGCACGGTCGCGGCGAGCATTGCGAAGGCGGTGCAGCAGCGTGCAGAGGAAGCCGGTATTCCGTGCACGGTGAACGTGGAGATGGCAAACGACGCAGATGGCTTGCTGCAGGTCGATAAAGTGACTGTGTACTACGACAGTACAGCGGCAAATCGCCTCTCCGAGCTGCAAAGTCTGCTGACCAAGGAATGCGGCGTACCCGCAGAACGACAGGAGCTGATCGCAAGATGAAACTGCCGGATAACGAAAACTTAACTGCCGTCAAGGAGAAGATCCTGCCGGTTTTGAAGAAATACCGGGCCGTACTGGCGGTATTGCTCGCGGGCGTGCTGCTGCTCACCTCGGGGCACAGCGGAAACACGGAGCAGGTGCAGACCACAAGTGCGGATACAACGGTTTCGCAGTCGTTCGACCTGAACGATTTTCAACAGGAACTGGAGACGAGGCTTTCGGGGATTTCCGGCGCCGGTCGTGTGGAGCTCATGCTGTCGCTCGACCAGACCGAGGAATCGGTCTACGCGGTCAACACCCGCCAGACAAGCGGGAGTGACAGCCGCAGTCTGGAGAGCGATGTCAGCGTGGTATCGAACGGCAGCTATGGCGAAACGCCCGTGACGGTCAAGCGCGTTCTGCCGGTATTCCGCGGTGCGGTTGTGCTGTGCGATGGCGCGGATGACGCATCCGTTCGGCTGTCCGTCACACAGGCGGTGAGCACGGTGTGCGGCATCGGTGCAGACAAAGTTACGGTTCTGAAAATGCAGTCCGATACATAAGGTATAGCAATTCGTTAGGAGGGCAGGCAGATGAAGAAGATCAAAAAACGCGGAGCGGTCTACGGTGTGATCGCGCTGCTGCTGTGCGCAGCGGCTTATCTGAACTGGAGCTACGTTGACACGCCGGAGGACCTTCTTGCGGCGCAGCAGACCGACGCGCAGGCGGATACGCAGACCGATGCCTCGGTGGACAGTACCGCCGGTGAGGGCGATTATTTTGCATCCTCACGGCTGACGCGTACGCAGGCGAGAGACGAAGCGGTGAGCACGCTCAAGGAGCTCAGTGAGAGCGACACCGCAGACCAGAGTGCAAAAGACGATGCGGCGGCACAGATTTCCGCACTGGCAGATGACACGGTGGCCGAAGCCAATATTGAGAGCCTGATTCGCGCCAAAGGCTACGAGGACGCAGTTGTGATGCTCGGTGACAGCAGCGCGAATATCGTAGTAGCGCCGCCGGACGGCGGTCTGCAGGCCGAGGACGTAGCTGTTATCCGCGATATCGTTATCTCGGAGACCGGCATGACGGCAGGGCAGATCAAAATTGTGGAAGCATCTTAATAGACAGCGTGTATTTTTACTTTGCTTTTTACACAAACTGTGCTATAATGCTCTTAGACAATGCCGGATGATGGGATTGTCTCAAAAAAGGAGAGTGAGCACTATGGCAGATCACAAGGAGTACTGGTCCACCGAAAGCGATCAAGGCTCTATCCGTATCTCTGAGGACGTTGTTGCGTCTATCGCAGCACTGTCGGCCTCGGAAACCAAGGGTGTCAGCGGTTTGTATTCCAGCCTGACGAGCGACATTGTCGGCTTTATCAGTAAAAAGAATTTGTCCAAGGGCGTCCGTATCGAACTCGGCGATGATGATACCGTTAAGGTGGAGATCGGCTTCCTCGCACTGTTCGGCTACAACATTTGTGATGTGGCAAAGGAAGTGCAGGAGAACGTCAAGTCCTCGATCGAGTCCATGACCGGTCTGCGCGTTGTCGAGATCAATGTGCATGTCGGCGGCGTGACCTTCAAGCCGTCCGCTTCGGCTGAGGAAAAGGCCGAGCCGGCACCGTCCGAGACCGAAACTCCGGCGGAGACGGCAGACGCTGAGTAACATGAGCAAAACAGGCATGGCTGCGGCTGTGCCTGTTTTTCTGTTGCCCGGTTTTATGAAATATGGAATACCGCCTTGCGTTTTGCCCGAAAATAGGATAAAATAGTTATACTGAATAATAGGCAAAATTTGCGTAGAATATAGGAGGTCCTGCCGCATGTGTGTGATGAGCAGAACAAAAGCAAGAGAAATTGCGCTGCACCTGATTTTTGAGATGGGGTTCCAGCAGTTTGAAGAAGAAAATCTGAACGAGCGACTGGATGAGGAAATCATGAAGTCCATCAGCGGCGATATCGCACTGTATGCGGGCAAGCTGAGTGAGGAACAGACCGCGTATATCCGCGCGGTGGTAAAGGGCGTGGCAAACGACCTGCCGGTGCTCGATACCATTATCGAGGCCAATTCCAAGGGTTGGTCGCTCAACCGTCTGTCCCACATGACGATCGCGGTACTGCGTCTGGCGCTCTTTGAGATGCGCGATGTGGACGACGTTCCGGTCGGCGTAGCCATCAACGAGGCCGTTGAGCTGGCGAAGAAGTACGACACCGAGGATGCCGCTTCCTTCATCAACGGCGTGCTCGGCTCTGCCGCCCGTGCAGAGTTCCCGCAGGGAAAGCAGGAGAGCACCAATGCCTGAGCGCTTTCTGGGAATTGATACGTCCAACTATCGCACGTCAGCGGCGATTTACAACGCCGAGACCGGCGAGTGGGTCAACCGCGGCGGACTGCTGACCGTGCCGGAAGGCGCGATCGGTCTGCGCCAGTCGGATGCGCTGTTCCAGCATACCGTGCGTCTGCATGAAAAAATCGAGGCTCTGCCGCAGGGAGAGGTGCGCGCCATCGGCGTCAGCACCCGTCCCCGCGCGGTGGAAGGCTCGTATATGCCGTGTTTTCTGGCAGGAGAGAGCGTCGCGCGGAGCGCGGCGCATTTGCTTTCCGTGCCGCTTTTTACCGTGTCCCATCAGCAGGGACATATCGCGGCAGCGGCGCTGTCGGCTGGCAAGCTGGATTTGCTTGACGGCGAATTCCTGGCGTGGCACCTGTCCGGCGGCACGAGTGAGCTGCTGCATGTGAAGTGCGGCGCGGACGGCCTGCCGGACTGCACCTGCATCGGCGGTACGACCGATCTTGCAGCCGGTCAGCTGCTTGATCGCGCGGGAAATCTGCTCGGTCTGCCGTTCCCGTCCGGCGGCGCACTGGATGCGCTGGCGCTTACCGCCGAGCCGGAAAAGGGGTTCAAGCCCAAGGTAAACGAGTGTAAATTCTCGCTCTCCGGTATGCAGAATCAGGTAGAGAATAAATTCAAGACCGCCGAGCCAAAGCAGATGGCGCGTTTTGCACTCGAGACCGTGGCGAATGCCGTTATCAAAGCCACCGAGCAGGCACGCGAGCAGTATCATTGTCCGATTTTATGCGCCGGCGGCGTCATGGCCAGCCAGATCATCCGTGCCCGCATGAATAAGCGGTTCGGCGGGGAGATCTCCTTCGCGGAGCCGACACTTTCGGGAGATAATGCTGTGGGCGTGGCAGTGCTGGCGGCAAAACTTTGTAACAGATAGGAGGTAGGAGTTCGGTGGTAGGGATGGAAAATTGAAAATGGAGGATGGAAAATGAACCAAACTCCTCAGTCCTGCCTCCTCACTCCTAACTTGTTGGAATGGCAACGATTTACACAGTATCTCAATTAAACAATGAAATAAAGGACTTGCTCGATACGATTCCCGGCTACCGCGGGTTAATGGTGCAGGGCGAAATCTCGAACTATAAGGCGCATTCATCCGGACACCACTACATGACGCTCAAGGACGAAAACGCAGCCATCAATGCGGTCATGTTCCGCTCGGATGCGATGCGGCTGAAATTCCGTCTGCAGAACGGCATGAAGGTCATCGTCAAGGCGCGCGTCAGCTCGTTCCCGCGCACAGGCGCGGTGCAGCTTTACGTCTCCGAGATCATTCCGGACGGTGCGGGTGCGCTCAACCTTGCGTTTGAGCAGCTCAAGGCTAAATTGCAGGCGGAAGGCCTGTTCTCCGAGCGGTACAAGAAGCCGATTCCGTCCTGTCCGGACAGTATCGCGCTCGTAACCTCGCCGACCGGCGCGGCGGTGCGCGACATGATCCGCATTCTCGGCAGGCGTTGGCCACTGGCCAAGGTTGTGCTCTATCCGGCGCAGGTGCAGGGACAGGGCGCGGCGGAGAGCATTGCACGCGCGATCGCTCTGGCGAATGCCATCGGCGAAGCAGATGTCATTCTGTGCGGTCGGGGCGGCGGCTCGATGGAGGATTTGTGGGCGTTCAACGAGGAAGTGACTGCCCGGGCGATTTTTGCCTCCGAGATTCCGGTGATTTCCGCGGTCGGTCACGAGCCGGATTTCACGATTGCGGACTTTGTTGCCGATCTTCGTGCGCCTACGCCGTCCGGTGCGGCGGAGCTTGCCGTGCCTGACAGAGCCGAGTACGCGCTGCACTTACGCACACTGGATGCCCGCCTGCACACGGCGGCGCACCGCAGAACAGAGCAGCAGAGAAAGCTGCTGGACGGTCTGCAGGAGCGACTGTCAAACCGCACACCGATGAAATACATCGAGGAAAAACGCCTGCTGCTGACCCAGACCGAGGAACGCTTGTTTTCGGCGGTTCCGGCGCGGCTGGAGACCGAGCACAACCGACTGAACGGACTGCGGCAGCGCCTGCTCGCGGCAGGACAAAGCGGCCTGCATCGCCGTAAACTGCGGTTTGCACAGACCGTAGCGACACTCGACGCAATGAGCCCGCTGCGCGTTCTGGGACGCGGCTATGCGGTAGCGACCAAGGGTGTCAAGCACACGGTCGTAACCGATGCAGCGGCGCTCAAGCAGGGAGACACTCTGCATATTCAATTCGCAAAAGGTGCGGCGAACTGCCGCGTGACCGATATCGAGGAGGACAAGTAACATGGCGGAAAGAACATTTGAAAGCCAGATGGCACGTCTGGAAGAGATCGTGCGGCTGCTCGAGCGCGGTGAAGCACCGCTGAACGAAAGCATGAAGCTGTTCGAGGAGGGCACCAGACTATCCGCGTCCCTCGGCAAGCTGCTGGACAAGGCCGAGCAGAAGGTCACCGTCATGCAGGAGAACATGCAGGGTGAACTCACAGAGCAGCCGTTTGCGGCAGAGGAGGAAGCAAAATGACGTTTTCCGAGCAGTTAAAGGCAGATATTGCGCTCGTTGAACCTGCACTGGAGAAATACCTCTCGCGGGAGACCGGCGAGGGTTACGACCGCATTTTCGAGGCTGCAAAGTACTCCGCGATGGCAGGCGGCAAGCGCCTGCGCCCGGTGATCGTGCTGGAATTCTGCCGCCTGTGCGGCGGCGATATCGAGAAGGCGCTGCCGTTCGCGTGTGCGCTTGAGATGATCCATACCTACTCACTCATCCATGATGACCTTCCGTGCATGGATAACGACGACTTGCGCCGCGGCAGACCGACCTGCCACAAGGCTTTCGATGAAGCGACGGCAGTCCTCGCGGGTGACGGACTGCTGACGGCGGCTTTTGAGACGGCTTCGGCGGCAAAGGATGTTCCGGCGGAGACCATCGTGCGCTGCATTCGTATTCTGGGCGAAAACGCGGGCATGAACGGCATGGTCGGCGGTCAGGTGCTCGATATGGGTGCTGAGCATCGCAAAATCTCGCTCGATGAGCTGCGCCTGCTGCAGAAGCTCAAGACCGGGTGTCTGCTCCGCGCCGCGTGTGAACTCGGCTGTGCGGCCGCCGGTGCGACCGACGAGGACACTCTCGCTCGGGCACGCGCTTACGGCGAAAAGCTGGGTCTGGCGTTCCAGATTGAGGACGATATCCTTGATATTGAGGGAGATGCCGCAACACTCGGAAAATCCATCGGCAAGGACGCGGCCAGTGAGAAATCCACATTTCCGTCTTTGCTCGGTCTGGAGGAATGCCGAGAGCTTGCGGCAAAGCTGACCGAGGAAGCAGTGAACGCGGTAAAACCGCTGGACGGTCATGCATTCCTTGTCGAACTGGCACGCAGCCTGACCGGCCGCACCAGGTAAGACACACATTCACATAAAATTTACACACATTTCTTGAATATTTATGCGTTCTGTGTTAATATAACAGATAAGTGACGTAGTATCCTAGTCAGTTCATGCGATTCCCAAGACGGGCCTAAAAATCCGTAGACGGGCATATCGATGAAGTCTCTGGTGTTTGCTTCTTACGCCCAGTTTGGGGTGGATGCTGGAGGTTAAGGCTTGAGGGCGCGCTTCAATGGCATGAAGTACCGACCCTCCTGCCGTGGAGACCCGTGACTGTCGGATGCCTATAGCATTTCACAAGAGATTGATGGACGTCCAACGGCACGGGATGAAACCTGCAATGCGGTGCAGCGGAAGTTACAAAGGATTGATCACCGACGTAAGGACCAAAGTGCTGTGTGCAGTGTAGCCTGCCTTGAGTGGCCATGGTGAATAAGGTATCCGCCTGCGGTTTCCCGGCCAGGAATGCCGCGGGAATTGACTTTTGAAACCATGTCTGCAAAAGAGGCTAAGAATCGTTTTGACTGTAGTGGAAATCACCTAGGCTATTCTAACGAGGCAGACCGTGGATTGCAGTGCGGACTCAGTGGCAATTCGGTCCCGAACATGGTAACATCTCGGCACGGACTTTAATGGGAAACCCCCTTGACGGCGACGCGAGGCAGTCCGCGGGGAAAACCAACCGAACCTCAAGCCGCAAGATTTACTCGGTCTGCCGTCACTTACCTTAATAAAGAACCCGCGAAAGCGGTTATAAAGGCAACACCGCTATGCGGTATTGTCTATACGTCCCGGCGGCGGAATTTGCGGTTTGCCGCAATTTTCTGCTATTATGGAATAAATCCGGGGTAAAAATCGGTGAAGGAGTTATCTTCAGTGGATACGACCGACAAACAAAAGAAAAAACCGCCGCAAAAGCCCAAGGCTGTTAATACCGCATGGGTCGGCTTGATCACCGTCATCAGCTTTGCGCTGAGCGTTGTCATGTCCTATATCTCGAACGAAGCATTGGCCAGTGCGGGCACGATTCTGTCCTTTGCGGTGCTGCTGCTCTTCATTGCGCTCGGCATTGTGTTTGACATGATCGGCGTAGCATCCACCTCGGCGACCGAGAAGGAATTTCACTCGATGGCGGCCCACCGTGTGCGCGGCGCGCGCGAGGCGGTCTGGATGGTGCGAAACGCAGAGAAGGTTTCCAGCATCTGCAACGATGTGGTGGGCGATATCTGCGGCATTATCTCCGGCGCGACCGGAGCACTCATTGTTGCACATATCACCTCGGGCGTGAGTGCGGGACTCAAGGTTGTGGTATCTCTGCTGATTACCGGTCTGGTTTCGGCACTGACCATCGGCGGCAAGGCAGCCGGCAAGGGCATCGCGGTGATGTGCAGCAGCAAGGTGCTGGCGCTCTGCGGACGCGTGCTGTCCGTTCTGCCGCTCAAGCTTGATAACCGAAAGTAACGATATAAATACAGATAAACTGCCTTTCCAAAGGTGGGGATATTGATGAAGCAGAAACGATACGGAATTTTAGACAATATAAGCAGTCCTGCCGATTTGCGCGGACTGTCGTACGACACACTCGGCGTGCTGTGCGCTGCGCTGCGCGAGTTCATTGTGGACTCGGTGTCGCAGACCGGCGGTCATTTGGCGTCCAATCTGGGCATTGTAGAGCTGGCTGTCGCACTCGAGCGCGAGTTCGACTCCTCACGCGACCGCATCATCTACGATGTAGGTCATCAGTGCTATGTCCACAAGATCCTGACCGGTCGGCGCGATCGCTTTGACACGCTGCGGCAGTATGGCGGCCTGTGCGGCTTTATGAAGCCGGAGGAGAGCATCACCGACCCGTGCATCACGGGACATGCCTCGGATTCGGTTTCGGTGGCGCTCGGCATGGCGCATGCACGCACGATTAAAAACCAGAAATACCACGTTGTCGCGGTCATCGGCGACGGTGCACTGACCGGCGGCATGGCGTATGAGGCGCTGAGCAGCGCCGGCACCTCGCGGGAGCCGCTGCTCGTGGTGCTCAACGACAACAATATGTCAATCGCCAAGAATGTCGGCGGACTTAGCCGCCATTTGTCTCGCCTACGCGTCAGTCCGCAGTATCTGCGTGCGAAAACCCGCATCAAGGAGCGACTCAGCCGCATTCCGGGCGGCGGAACGATCACGCGCGCGGTATCGCGCTTCAAGGCGAAGATCAAGCGGGCTGTCCTGCCGACCTCCCTGTTCGAGCAGATGGGCTTTACCTATCTCGGTCCGGTGGACGGTCATGACATCAAGAGCGTGTGCGAGTTCATCGCACTGGCGAAAAAAATGAAAAAACCGGTTCTGCTGCACGTTATGACACAGAAGGGCAGAGGATATGCCCCGAGTGAGCAGCATCCGGAGAAATACCACGGCGTTTCCAAGTTCGACCGCGTAACAGGCGCACCGCTTGCCGCGAAGAAGGAGGACTTCTCTGCGTTCTTCGGCAAAGAGCTTTGCGCACTCGCCGAGAAGGACAACCGCATTTGCGCGATCACAGCGGCTATGCCGTCCGGCACGGGACTGACCCGCTTTGCGGAGAAATTCCCGGAACGCTTTTTCGATGTCGGCATCGCCGAGGAGCACGCCATCGGTATGGCGGCCGGTATGGCGGCACAGGGACTGGTGCCGATAGCGGCCATTTACTCGACCTTCCTGCAGCGCGCTTATGACCAGATCGTTCACGATATTGCAATCGAAGGTCTGCACGTTGTCCTGTGCGTGGACCGCGCGGGCATTGTCGGCGCGGACGGCGCAACGCATAATGGTGTGCTGGATATCGCGTTCCTGCGGTCTGTCCCGGGCGTGAAGATTTTCTGTCCGTCCGACTTTGCGGAACTCCGAGTCATGCTGTCCCGTGCGATTTACAGGGAGACCGGACCGGTCGCTATCCGTTACCCGCGCGGCAGCGAAGGCGCGTACCGCAGGGAGCTGTCGGCGCAGCCGCTCGTGTGCGTACACGAGCAATCCGGCAGCGAGGTGACGATCGTCACACACGGCATTATGGTCAATCAGGCGATCGACGCCGCGGAAATCCTCATGCACGAGGGCATCCGCGCACAGGTTTACAAGGTAAATGAAATCGGCAGCGGACTGGAACAGGCGTATGCCGAAGAGAAGGAAAAACTTGGCGGCTGGTGTGTCGTAGCGGAGGACGTTGTGCCGAACGGCAGCGTCGGCGAGTGGCTTGCCGCGCACCGCAGCGAGCGTACCGATCTTCTGAACACCGGTAACCGCTTTCTGCCGCACGGCGGCGTAAACGAGCTGTACCGTCACTGCGGCATTGATGCCGAGGGCATTGCGGCATATATCATGAAAAATCGGAATGGGAAGGAGAACAGCGTTGGCTAAGAAGAGACTGGACGTATTGCTGTTTGAAAAGGGTCTTTGCCCCTCGCGAGAGCGTGCAAAGACTGCGATTATGGAGGGAATCGTCTACATTGCAGGCCAGAAGGCGGGCAAAGCAGGCGATATGGTTGACGAAAACGCCGAACTGGAGGTTCGCGGCAACGAGAACGCATTTGTGTCCCGCGGCGGCAAGAAGATCGAGAAGGCGCTCAACTACTTTAACATCGACCCGACCAATCTGGTCGTGATGGACGTTGGTGCATCGACCGGCGGCTTTACCGACTGCCTGCTGCGCCGCGGTGCGCGCAAGGTGTATTCCATCGACGTTGGCTACGGTCAGCTGGCGTGGAGTCTGCGGCAGGATCCGCGTGTCAAGTGCATGGAGCGCACCAATATCCGCTATGTAACGCCGGATATGCTGGAAGAAACGCCGTCGCTGTGCGTCATCGACGTGTCGTTCATTTCTCTCAAGCTGGTACTGCCGGTCGTTTCCAGCCTGCTGACTGAGGACGGCCATGTGGCCAACCTCATCAAGCCGCAGTTTGAGGCCGGCAAGGGCAAGGTCGGCAAAAAGGGCGTTGTCCGTGAGCCGGAGATTCACCTTGAGGTGCTGCAGAATTATGTGGAAAACGCGCATGCGGCAGGCTTTAAGGTGCTTGATGTGACGTTTTCTCCCATCAAGGGCCCAGAGGGCAATATTGAATTTCTCGGCTATCTGGCAAAGCAGGGCGAGGAGCACATTCCGGATCTGGCGGAGGTTGTCCGTCAGGCACATGAGGAGCTGGACGCAAAGGCATGATGAAGAACATTTTCATCTATCCCAATCTGCGCAAGGACAGCGCGCGCGATATCCTGCAGCCGGTGTGTGATCAGCTGCGGCGTGACGGTGTGCGGCTTATGCTGCCCAAGCAGATGCGGGTCGTGCCGCCCATCATTGAGGACGCGGATTACATGAAAACCGAGGACGCCGTGCAGTTTGCGGATATGGCGGTCGTGCTTGGCGGAGACGGAACCATGCTCCGTCTGGCACGAGAGGCGGCACAGAATCAGCTGCCGCTGCTCGGCATCAACGTGGGTCATGTCGGGTTTATGACCGAGCTGGAACCGGCTGAGCTGCCCGAAATGGAAAAGCTGTTTACCGGTGAATTTTCGCTGGACAGCCGTATGATGCTGCACGTTGCCGTGCAGCGCGGCGGGCGTATCGTGTACGAGAATGACGCGCTCAACGATATTGTTATCGCAAAGGGCACCGCGTTCCGCGTGGTGCGCGTTGGTATTTCGGCAGACAACGAGGAGGTCACCCGCTTTAACGGCGACGGCGTTATTGCAGCCACGCCGACCGGTTCGACCGCCTACGGTCTGTCGGCAGGCGGCCCGGTCATTGAGCCGAGCGCGGAGAACATCGCTGTTATTCCCATCTGTGCGCACGCACTGGCGGCAAAGTCGTTCGTGTTTGCGCCCGAGCGCAGCGTATCCATCACCGCAGCCTGTGAGGGCGGCAGTGAGGTGTTCATTTCGGCAGACGGCGGACAGGGCTTTGCCGTGCGGCCGGATGATCGGGTCATTATCACCCGTTCCGACCTGCAGACGCGGCTGATTCGTCTGAAAGGCAATAGTTTTTATCGAATTTTACAGCAGAAGCTGTGAGCGGCGCTGCTATAAGAGAGGAAAACGCGAACGATGAAGTTTCAACGACAGGCAAAAATCCTCGATCTCATCGACCGGTTTGAGATTGAAACGCAGGAGGATTTGACCGCACATCTGCGGGCACTCGGCTACAACACCACACAGGCGACCATTTCGCGCGATATCAAGGAGCTGCGGCTTATCAAGACGCTCTCCTCGGAGACCGGTAAGTACAAGTATACCTCCTCGAACGCCGGTGCGGCGGATAGCTTCACTACGCGTCTGCGCAACATTTTCCGTGAATGCGTCACGGATATTGATGCGGCGCAGAACATGGTCGTCATTAAAACACTGCCCGGTCTGGGTCAGGCGGCGGCAATGGCGATTGATGCCATGCGCGCACCCGATGTGGTCGGCACGCTTGGCGGCGACGATACCGTATTCGCCGTTATGCGCGATAACGACAGCGCGCAAAAGTTCTGCGAACAGGCAAGAGACATTCTAAAGTAAGCGAGGGATAAGGCGGCAATGCTGCAATTACTCCACATTGAAAATATAGCGGTCATCGAACGTGCAGACATCGAACTCGATAAGGGTCTGACCGTGCTTTCCGGCGAGACCGGCGCAGGCAAGAGTATCGTTATTGATTCGATCGGTGCGCTGCTCGGCAAGCGCGTCAGCCGCGATCTGGTGCGCTCGGGTGCGCAGAAGGGCTTTGTCAGCGCGGTGTTCACCGATCTGCCGCGTGCTCTGCGCGAACTGCTTGACGAGCTTGCGCTTTCCGGTGACGAGCCGGACACGCTGTACGTTCAGCGGCAGATTTCCGCGGACGGCAAGAGCACCTGCCGCGTGAATATGAAGCCGGCCAGTGCGGCTGTCCTGCGGCAGCTGGCGCCGTATCTGATCGACATTCACGGCCAGAATGACGGTCAGAAGCTGCTCGATGAAGCGCATCACATCGAATATCTGGACGGCTACGCAGGCTGTGCCGAGATACTCGAGCGATACCGCCCGAAATATCAGGCGCTGGTGACACTACGGCGGGAAATTACTGCGTTGGAGACCGGCGAGCAGGAACGCCTGCAGCGCATCGATATGCTGACTTTCCACAAGGAGGAAATCGAGCAGGCGGCACTTAAACCCGATGAGGATGAGGCGCTTGCACAGCGCAAGGCGTATTTCGATCACGCGGGCAAGATTGCGGGCGCACTCGAGCAGGCGCGTATGGCGCTCTCGGGTGACGATGAAATTGCGGGTGCGTGTGAATTGCTCGATCAGGCGGCAAACGCCATCGAGAGCCTGCGCGAAGTGTCGGACGCCTTCGACGGCATGGCCGAGCAGGCCGAGGAAGTGCGCCTGCTGGCGGCAGATTTGCGCGACAGCGTGGCAAGTCAGGGGGACAATCTGGACTTTTCTCCGGCGGAGCGCGAGATGGTCGAGCAGCGCCTGGACGAAATCTACCGTCTGAAGCAGAAATACGGCGGTACGATTCCGGAAATCCTCGCGTATCTCGAGAAGATAACCGCCGAACTGGATACACTCGAGAATGCGGACGACCGCAGGGAAGAACTGCGGGAGCAGTACCGTGGTATGCTTGCGGAAGCCAAGGGCATCGCGGCGGAACTCACCGAACAGCGCCGCAAGGCCGCAAAGCAGCTGGAGAGCGAAATCGTGCGCGAGCTGAGTGAACTGGACATGGACAAGGTGAAAATGCGGGTTGCGGTCCGTACCGGAACTAAGCTGTCCGCGCACGGCTGCGACATCGTGACGTTTGAGATTTCGGTCAATCCGGGTGAGCCGGAAAAGCCGCTCTCCAAGGTGGCCTCCGGCGGCGAGCTGAGCCGCATCATGCTGGCGCTCAAAAACGTATTGACAGCGGGCGAAGATGTTGGTATGCTGATTTTCGACGAGATCGACACCGGCGTTTCCGGCCATGCGGCTCAGCAGATCGGCCGCAAGCTGTCCGCGATTGCGAAAAAGAAGCAGACACTGTGCGTTACCCATCTGCCGCAGATTGCCGCTATGGGCGACCACCACCTGCGTATTTCCAAATCTGTGCGTGACGGCCGCAGTTACACCGATGTCAGCCCGATGGACAGAGCACACCGCGTAGACGAAATTGCACGTCTGCTCTCCGGCGAGGAAATCTCGGATGCAGCACGCCGCAATGCAGAGGAACTGCTCGATGCGGCCGGACAGGGGGCGTGAACCCGTGGTAATCATAGATGAACGCAGAAAAGAGCGTGCTCCATAACGGTATTCGGACTCTTTTATCATAGAATGCAAACAAATTGAAATACAGGAGACAGAATAATGCAGCTTTACGACGAACTGAAAGCGCGCGGTCTGATCGCGCAGGTAACGAACGAAAAAGAGATCAGCGAGATGATCAACAACGGCAAGGCAACCTTCTACATCGGCTTCGATCCGACCGCGGACAGCCTGCATGTTGGCCACTTTATGGCGCTCTGCCTGATGAAGCGCATGCAGATGGCAGGCAACAAGCCGATTGCGCTGATCGGCGGCGGCACCGCTATGATCGGCGATCCGTCCGGTCGTACCGATATGCGCTCGATGATGACCGTCGAGACCATCCAGCACAACTGTGACTGCTTTAAGAAGCAGATGGAGCGCTTCATCGAATTCGGTGAGGGCAAGGCGCAGATGGTAAATAACGCCGACTGGCTGATGAACCTCAACTACATCGAGTTTATCCGCGACATCGGCTCGTGCTTCTCGGTTAACAATATGCTCCGTGCCGAGTGCTTCAAGCAGCGCATGGAGAAGGGTCTGAGCTTCCTCGAGTTCAACTACATGCCGATGCAGTCCTACGACTTCTACTACCTGTTCAAGAACTACGGCTGCAACATGCAGTTCGGCGGCAACGACCAGTGGAGCAACATGCTCGGCGGCACCGAGCTGATCCGCCGCAAGCTGGGCAAGGACGCGCACGCGATGACCATCACTCTGCTGCTCAACTCCGAGGGCAAGAAGATGGGCAAGACCGCTTCCGGCGCCGTTTGGCTCGATCCGAACAAGACTTCTCCTTACGATTTCTACCAGTACTGGCGCAATGTCGATGATGCAGACGTGCTCAAGTGCATCCGTATGCTGACCTTCCTGCCGCTTGAGGAGATCGAGGCGATGGATAACTGGGAAGGCGCACAGCTGAACAAGGCAAAGGAAATCCTCGCATACGAGCTGACCGCTCTGGTACACGGCAAGGAGGAGGCCGAAAAGGCACAGACCGCCGCCAAGGAGATCTTCGTTTCCGGCGGTGCGGCTGCCAACATGCCGACCACCACGCTGACCGATGCGGACTTCACTGACGGCCAGATCGGTGTGCTGACGCTGCTCGTCAAGTGCGGCCTTGCAGCCTCCAACGGTGAGGCGCGCAAGCTGGTGCAGGGCGGCGGCGTTTCGCTGGACGGTGAGAAGGTCGCGGACTTCAAGCAGCAGCTGACCAAGGACTTCTTTAACGAGGAGTGCATGATCAAGAAGGGCAAAAAGACTTTCCATAAGGTTGTTCTGGGATAACGTCTGTCGCGGAACGACATTGTCAAGAAGACGCAAAGAAGCGGCACAGACCGATCGGTCTGCGCCGCTTTTGTTATCTGGTTTTAGGAAAGAAAACGTTCAGCCACCAGCATTACCAGCGGCAGCGTTGCCACGGACAGAATGGTGGACAGGCATACATACGACACCGCCTGCCGGTAGTCCTGATCGAACTTCTGCGCAAAGATGGCTGTGCTGCTGGCAACCGGCGTTGCCGCTGCGATCAGCGTAATCAGCGTGATCTCGCCGCGGGCAAAGGGGAACAGCAGGAAGATGAGCACCGTCACCGCCGGAACGACAAGCAGGCGCACGGCAGAGACAACGTACAGCCTTGCACTCGCGAACAGGTCGCGCAGGCGCACCTTGGACAGATAGAAACCGAGAATAATCATCGCCAGAGCAGTATTGGCATCCGCGATGTAGCCGATCGTGCCGGTGACGACCGAGGGCAGCGTCGGCTGAGCCACAAACAGGATGAGACCGATCACCATGGAGATGAAAACCGGATTGACGAACACCATTTTCAGATTGATGGTTTCCTTTTTGCCTGATATAATAACAATACCGTACGTCCACTGCAGCAGATTGACAAGCGTGCTGTACGAGACAACGTAGAACGCCGCCTCCGCGCCAAACACGGCTGTGACGAGCGGAATACCGATGAAGCCGGCGTTGCCGAACGTGACCGCAAAGTTTTCAATCCGGTGCCGGGTGCCGCAGGTGAGGTACGCCACGCCGATGGACGCGACAAACGCGATCACCGCGATAACAGCCGAAATGCCCATGGCACGCAGCTTGTCCACGCTGAACTCGGACATATAGCTGCGCAGGATGACGCACGGAATGACTGCGTAAAGCAGCACGTTGGACAGATCACGGCTGCCCTGTTCGGTTATCATGCCGCGGCGGGAGAGGAGCAGACCGAGCATCATCAAAAGAAACATGATGATCGTCTGCTGAAGCAGAATTTGAGTAATCATAAGGGAAATTTTCCTGTACTTTCATAGAATGGAGGGGAATGCGATGGAATTATACCAGCTTCGACAGTTTGCCGCCGTAGCAAAATACGAAAATATGACGCGCGCCGCCGAGAGCCTGAACGTGGCACAGCCCGCTGTATCCAAAACCATACGGAATCTGGAAAGCGAGCTGGGAGCCGAGTTATTCGAGCGAACGGGAAAGGGATTGCGCCGCACCGAGCAGGGAGATATCCTGCTGCGGTACGCACGGACGATACTGGAAGCCGAGCGCGACGCACGCGGCGAAATTGAGGAGAGTCTGCACCGGACAGGTGGTCTGTGCATCTGTGCGCTGTCGTGCGCGGAGCGTATCAGCGAGATACTCGCGGGTTTTTCCGCCGAGTACGGCAATCTGGATCTGCGCATCAGCAGTACGCCCGAGGGCAGCGATCTGCTGCTCGATTCCGCGGTATCGCGGGACGAGGTGCCTGCAGGCGCCGTCCTGCTGTACGATGAGGAGATGTGCGTGGCTGTGCCCGAGGGACACCGGTATGCCAATCGGGAAAGCGTATCGCTGACAGAACTTGCCGACGACCCGTTTATCGCGCTGAGCAATTCGCAGTCGTTCCGGCAGATTTCCGAGCATATTTTTCGGTCAGCCGGTGTGGAGATGCACGCCGCTATCGAGTGCGACAGTGCGGCGCTGCAGATCCGTCTGCTGTCGTGCGGCATGGGTGTTGCACTGGTCGCGTCCGGCGAGTGGCGGCAGGTCTGCGAGGACGCAGGCGTGCGCCTGCTGCACATCAGGGACGCACAGTGCCGCCGGTATATCTATGTGCAGACGCTCGGACGGTTCCGCACGCAGAGCATTCGCGCGTTTACTGCGTATTTGGAGCGGTATTTTGCGCAGATGGCGTAAATCCGCGACAGGTCATGCGGCATGTACCTCGAGAGGAACTTTTTCACCGAGTTCAAACTGATGCAGGCTTTCGAGCGAGCACTGAACCATATCGAACACCGCCTGATCGGTGAAGAACGCAACATGCGGGGTAACGATAGTGTTCTGGAAGGATTTCAGGATGATGTAATCGTGGTTGGTGACACGGCTGTTGTAATTGTGATCGACGCGGATCACGTTATCCTCACCCTCAAAGCAGTCCACGCCGACCGAGCCTACACGGCCGGACTCAATGCCGTCGATCAGAGCACGGGTGTCGATCAGCGCGCCGCGTGCGCAGTTGATGATGACAACACCCGGCTTCATCTGCTGAATAGCATCGGTGTTGATCATGTGGTAGGTGCTGTCGTTGAGGAAGGTGTGCAGCGTGATGACATCGGACTGCGCATACAGCGATTCGAGCGAAACGTACTCCACGCCCATCTGCTTCATTTCTTCGGACGGGTACGGGTCATGCGCGATAATGCGGCAGCCAAAGCCGGACAGATTGTGAATGACGGCCTTGCCGATACGACCGGTGCCGATGACGCCGACGGTCAGGTTCTGCATCTCCATGCCGCGGGCCGCACCGGATGCGCCGAGCGAGTAGTCTGCGGTGTGCGAGCGGAACATGATGTAGCCGGCCTTGCGGATGCACATCAGCATGAGCATGACCGTGTAGTTGGAAACCGCATACGGCGAATATCCGGCGTGGGATACGCGGATGCCGAGACGCTCTGCAGCTTTCAGGTCTACATTATCGTAGCCGATAGTGCGCAGGGCCACGTAGCGGACACCGTTCTCGGCCAGCTTTTCCAGAATCGGCGCAGGCAGGTCGCAGGTGCAGGAAATGCCGTCGTAGCCGCGGGTCAGCGCAACATTATCGAGGGTCAGCGTGTCCTTCTGCAGCGTAAGATCCATATTAAGCGACTGACTGAAGTGATCGAAAAACGCGCGTTCGTCCGGACGGGCGTTGAATGCCATAACTTTCATTTTTATTACTCCTTGATCCATTCGTGGGTGAGCTTGCCGAGAATTTCGATGCCCTTGACGATCTGCTCGTCGGTCGGGGTAGAATAGTTGAGGCGGAAGGCGTTGGACACCTGCTTTTCGTCTGCAAGGAACGCCGAGCCGGGCACGCACAGCACACCGCGCTGAATCGCCTCGCGGACAAACGGCTGCGAATCCATGCCGTCCGGCAGGAAGGCCATGGCGAACAGGCCGCCTTCCGGCTGCGAAAACGTGACCGCCGGATGGAAGGTGCGGCGCATGGTATCGAGCATGAGATTGCACTTAGCGCGGTATACGTCACGCGCTTTGTCGAGGTGCACGGCAAAATCGTACTTGGTCATGTACTCGTTGCAGACATACTGGAACAGCACATTGGAGTGCACATCGGTGGTCTGCTTGGCGATGGTCAGCGGCATGGTGAGCGACTTGTTGAACACAAGGAAGCCCAGACGGAACGCAGGAGCCATAACCTTGGAAAAGCTGCCTGCATACAGGACGCGGCCTTCGGTGTCCATCGACTTGATGGTCGGCACATCCTCGCCGGAGAAGCGCAGCTCGCCGTACGGGTTGTCCTCGAGGATGGCAATGTCGTATTCGCACGCCAGCTCATACACCTTTTTGCGCTTTTCGAGCGTAGTCGTGATGCCGGACGGGTTCTGGAAGGACGGAATCGTGTACAGCAGCTTGGCCTCGGGGTGCGCCTTGAGGGCGGCCTCGAGCGCATCCGTATCCATGCCGTCCTGCTGCATCGGAATGCCGATCAGCTTGGCGCCATACGAGCGGAATGTGTTCAGGCAGCCGACAAAGGCAGGGTCCTCGGTCAGGATGACATCGCCCTCGTTTACCAGAACCTTGGTGGTCAGGTCGGCGCACTGCTGACCGCCGGACAGGATGAACAGCTCATTTTCCTCAAAATCGAAACCCTGTGTGCGGGTGAGGTAGTCCTTCATGGTCTCACGCAGCGGCATGTAGCCCTCGGACAGACCGTACTGCAGAACAGAGACCGGTGCGTTCTTCATGACGTCCGCGATGATGTCCGCAATCTCGGGCACCGGGAAGGTCTCTGCGGACGGGTTGCCACCGCCGAACGAGATCATGTTCGGGTCCGCGCCCAGCTTGAACAGCTCGCGGATGGCCGAGCCGTGCACATCGCTCATACGGTTGGAAATTTCATACTGCATATCTATCGCTCCTGTTAAGATTTGGAATGCAAGAAAACAAAAAGGTGCTGAAACCCCTTAGTCGGTAGGTTTCAGCGCCTTTGCTGATGGTTCTATTGTAAACCTGCACAAGAAATTTGTCCAATATCTGTTGTTTATGACGATATAACGGGAAAGAATACATGCTATGCCTTGAAGAATCACGCAAAACCTGCGATAATAGTAGGAGTTAGAATCACTCGAACATGAAAGCGAATTTTGCTATGAAACATATCTGTATTGGCATCACGGCGCACGTTGATGCCGGAAAAACCACTCTGTCGGAAGCCATGCTGTATCAGGCGGGTGCGCTGAAAAAATTAGGCCGTGTGGACCATCAGGATGCGTTCCTCGATACGTTTGCGCTCGAGCGCGCGCGCGGCATCACAATTTTCTCCAAGCAGGCGGAGTTCTCTCTGCCGCACACCGAGGTGACACTGTTGGACACGCCCGGTCACGTTGACTTTTCGGCGGAGATGGAGCGCACACTGCAGGTGCTCGACTGTGCGGTGCTGGTCATCAGCGGCACGGACGGCGTGCAGGCGCATACGGAAACGCTGTGGCGGCTGCTGACGCGGCAGGGAATCCCGACGTTTCTGTTCATCAACAAGATGGATTTGGACGGCGCAGACCGAAATGCACTCCTGCAGGAGCTGAAATCGCGGCTGGACAGCGGCTGTGTGGACTTCACTTCGACGGACACAATGGCGGAGGAGCTTGCCGTGTGCGATGAAGGTCTGCTCGAGCAGTACCTCGAGACAGGAATGGTGGACGACAGCCAGATCGCGCAGCTGGTTGCGGAACGAAAAGCGTTCCCGTGCTATTTCGGCTCGGCGCTCAAACTGGACGGCGTGGACGCGCTGCTGGATGGTCTGGAACGCTATCTTCCTGCACCGCAGTACGGCGCGGACTTCGGTGCGCGCGTGTTCAAAATCGCGCGTGACGCACAGGGCAACCGCCTGTCATATCTCAAAATCACCGGCGGTGCGCTGTCCGTGCGTGAGCAGCTTTCGGGCGGCGAGGACGGCGGATGGCAGGAAAAAGTGAGCGGCATCCGCATCTACTCGGGTGAAAAATTCCGCACGGCTGAGCGCGTCGAGAGCGGCATGGTCTGTGCGGTGACAGGACTCACGCACACGCGTCCGGGTATGGGTCTTGGCGCGGAAGCCGGTGCGCTGCCGCCGGTGCTCGAGCCGGTTCTCGGCTATCGCGTGTGCCTGCCGGAAGGGTGCGACGCACATGTCATGCTGCGCAACCTGCGCCAGCTTGAGGAGGAGGACCCGCAGCTTCGGGTGGTGTGGAACGAACGGCTTGGTGAGATACATCTGCAGCTGATGGGGGAGGTGCAGCTGGAAATCCTCACCAGCGTTATCGCGGAACGCTTCGGCGTGGATGTGACCTTTGATGAGGGCAGCATCGTCTACCGCGAGACCATCACCGAGCCGGTAATCGGCATCGGCCATTTCGAGCCGCTGCGGCATTACGCCGAGGTGCATCTGCTGCTTGAACCGGCAGAGCGCGGCAGCGGCATTCAGCTGTCAACGGCGTGTCCGACCGATGTGCTCGACCTGAACTGGCAGCGCCTGATTCTGACACACTTGGCGGAAAAACCGCATTTAGGCGTGCTGACCGGTGCACCCATCACGGATGTGAAGATAACCATCCTTGCAGGACGCGCACACGTCAAGCACACGGAAGGCGGCGACTTCCGTGAGGCAACCTACCGTGCCGTCCGCAACGGCCTTATGCGCACGGAAAGCCTGCTGCTTGAGCCGTATTATGCATTTCGGCTGGAGCTGCCGGACGAGTGCGTCGGACGCGCCATGACCGACATTCAGCGAATGAACGGCACGTTCGAGCCGCCCGAGCAGGGTGCTCACGGCTCGATTCTGACCGGAACGGCGCCGGTTTCCACCATGCGCAACTACTGGACCGAGGTTGCCGCGTACACCAAGGGACGCGGTCGGCTGTCGTGCACGCCGAACGGCTATGCGCCCTGCCACAACGCGGAGGAAGTCATCTCGGCAGCTGCCTACGACCCGACCGCCGATGTGGAGAATACGCCGGATTCCGTGTTCTGCTCGCACGGTGCAGGCTATGTTGTCAAGTGGAATGAGGTGCCGGAGCACGCGCATATTGATACTTCAAACGTGCTTAAACCTAGGGAAGAAGAGCCGGAACAAGTCCGTCCGGTGCGTTCCTCCGGCACAGGCGGCGGAGACGGCTTCGGCGGCGATGCGGAACTGCGTGCTCTGTTTGAACGCACCTACGGTCCGGTCAAAAACCGCGGCTTTGAAGCCTTCCAGCAGAGCCGTAAAAAGGCCGCGACGCTTGAGCAGCTGTACGTCACCCGCATTCGTGAGGACGATTATCTGCTCGTAGACGGCTACAACATCATCTTCTCGTGGGACGAGCTGCGCGACATTGCCGCCCGTGATGTTAACGCCGCCCGCGAAGCGCTCGTCAACGTGCTGAGCAATTATCAGGGTGTGCGCAGGTGTCATCTTATTCTCGTGTTCGATGCCTATAAGGTCAAAGGCGGCACCGGCTCGATCGAGCAGCGCGGCGGTATCCATATCGTCTACACCAAGGAGGCCGAAACCGCGGATATGTACATTGAGCAGGCGTCCTACGACCTGTCGCGCAAGCACCGTGTTCGTGTGGCTACATCGGACGGCATGGAGCAGATGATCATTCTCGGCCATGGCGCGGAGCGTATCTCTGCGACCGAGCTGCACTGGGAAGTGGAGCAGGCCAATGAGCATATTGAGGCAATTCTGAAAAAATTGTAAACAAAAATCGGTTTGGACTTGAATTCATAGTAAACCTGTGGTATATTAGTAAAAAGGGGAATTTGCAACTATGAAGATTTCAACCAAAGGAAGATATGCGCTTCGTCTGATGATCGACTTGGCGCAGCATGACGCAGGCGGCTACATTCCGCTGCGCGATATTTCCAAGCGACAGCAGATCTCGGCCAAGTATCTGGAGCAGATCGTGGTGCAGCTTTCGCGTGCGGGCTTTGTTATCTCGACGCGAGGCGCACAGGGCGGGTACCAGCTGGCGCGGCATCCTTCGGAGTATACCGTGGGCGATATTCTGCGCATTACCGAAGGCTCTCTTGCACCGGTGGCTTGTTTGGAGCATGAGCTAGTGGATTGTCCTCGTGTAGATGAATGCATTACGCTCAGCTTTTGGCGCGGATTGTATGACGCAATCAATAATTATGTTGATTCGGTCACGCTCGAGGATCTTGTCAATAACGGAACGCTTAATTTTTCCATCTAACGCAAAAAGACAGACGATTTTTCGTCTGTCTTTTTTCGTTGAGTAATGGAGCAGTGAGAATGGAGAATGAACGATGCGGTTTTATCTTCTATGTGCGTGCATGTGGTTTACAGGCAGTGCACCGAGTCGGCGCATCCTACAATGTAACGTGATAATGTCGTGTAGACAGCAAAAGAAAAAGGGAACACCCCGCAGGTATTCCCTTTGCATATAAGCTTATGCTCGATGCAGCAGCTTTTTGACACTGAGCAGCATCTCGCGGCTGTTGAGTGCCGCAACCGCGCCGAACAGCGCAATCTGCCAGACGAGCCACAGCGGCGGCTCAAGCAGCATGAGCATGGACTGCACGGTAAGCAGAATCACGGTCAGCGCCAAGCGCGGCACCTTCCAGCGGACCGGCATGAACCGCCGGCTGTCGATCGCACGGTACAGGAACAGAGCCACATAGCTGATGAGCGTTGCCAGCGCTGCACCGGTGCCGCCCATCCGCGGGATGAGCAGGGCGTTCAGACCGATGTTAATGACCGCGGAGAATGCCGTGGACAGGAAGGACGCAACCGTCTTCTTTTCCAGCAGGTACACGCTTTTCTGGAAGCTGGACAGGCAGTTGAAGCCTGCGCCGACCGCCAGAATCGGGATGAACGTCCAGCCGATATAGTAGCTGGGCACGGCAAGCACGGTCATGGCCAGCTTGGCGCACATTACGCCGCCGGACGCGATGATGAACACGATGGACGAGTATGTGTTGCCGACGTTCGAGAAGAACGTGATCTGCTCCTCCTTGGTGTTGTTGTTGACCATGGATATCTGCCATGCATCAACAAAGATGGACGCGACAAGCGCGATCAGTGTCGGCACACGGTAGGCAATCGAGTAGATGGCGCTGACTGCGGTATCCTGCATGGAAGCGAGGAACACCTGATCTGAGAAGCCGATAATATACACGAGAATCGCATCCGGTACGAGCGGCAGCGAGTACGCCAGCATTCCGCGCCACAGGTGTGTGTCCAGACGCTTGAGCTTGACGTACTTCCACAAACCGGCGATAATGAACAGGCAAACCGTGGAAAGCGCGTCCGAGCAGATGATGGAGAACACATAGCCGAGGATGTTCCAGCGGAACACCTTCAGGTAGAGGATGTTCAGCATGATGGTGACGAACGTACGGAAAATGCCGTCAATCGCGTACAGGCGGACGTGTCCGAGCGCGCGGATGAACTGGCTGCACACATTCTGCGTGCACGAGGTCAGAACATACAGGTAGATGATCCACTGATACTCAAGCAGTGAGCCGGTAACACCCGCCGAGGTGTTATAGTGGATGAGATTCAGCAGCGGATGGAACGGCAGTGCGATAATAAAGCCGCACAGCACGGTCACGAGCGCAATGGTAAACACACTGCGCTTGTAATACTTGCGCTCAAGTCCGTAGCGGATGACCGCCTGTCCGATGGACAGCGACACCACCGGATACAGAATACTGGTGGTCTTGATGATCAGGTCAGCGACACCCATTTCATCCTGCGTCATCATGCCGGTGTAGAAACGCAGCATGAGGATGACGAGAATCTTGGAACTGAACGTGCCTATCGCAAAGATAAAGGTATTGCCGAGAAGGCGTTTGTATTGATTCATTTTTTGCCCTTTCTCAGCCGGAGCGTGTGGCACTGGTCGGTAACGCGGTCGGTCAGCCATGCAGCGATAATGCCGCACAGCACGCCGATGACCGCTCCGGCCAGTACGTCGGTCGGGTAATGGACGCTGGCATACAGCCGCGAAAACGCAATGGCTGCCGCCAGCAGAAAGGCCAGAAAACCGGTTTTATGGTGGAAGAAGTACAGCGCCGAAGCTGCCGCAAACGAGCTGAGCGTGTGCCCGGACGGGAACGACCACGGGTCCTCCGGAACGAGCAGCGCCGTCAGGTCGGTATGGGTGACAAATGGACGCGGCCGCATGACAAGGTTCTTGAGGAACACGTTGCCAAGCAGAAAGCCGACGCCGAGCGCGATCAGCATCGCCGCACCGGCGCGGCGTGTTCGCCGGAAGAACAGCAGCAGTACGGCAAGCGTAATCCAGACAGCACCGTAGCTGCCCATCAGGGAGAACACCTTCCAGACTGTGTCGGACAGACCACCGCGCCAGTGCTCCGAGATGTACGCGAGAACGCCGTAGTCAACTGAATGCACAATATCGAGCAGAATATCCATTTACCGGAATCGCCGCCTTTCAGGAGATTGGAAGTTGTTTTATGACCGGGGGATGGTCATAAAACAACTTCCCGGTTATTTTTCGGAAGCAGAACGGTCTACCTTGTCCACGATGAGGGCAATCGCCTGGTCACCGGTGACGTTGGTAGCAGTGCCGAAGCTGTCCTGCGAGAAGTGCAGGGCAATGATAAGCTGCTGCATCGGGTCGGTGAAGCCGAGCATCGAGGTGATCAGGCCGAGTGCCGACATAACACCGCCGCCCGGTACACCCGGAGCCGCAACCATGGTAACGCCCAGCATGAATACAAACGGAGCAAACATGGCAAAGGTCGGGGTTATGCCGCTTGCAAGCATGATGCCCATCGAGCCGAGTACGAGGCAGATGGTATCGCCGTTGAGGTTGATGGTAGCGCACAGCGGAACGACAAAGTCGGCAACGTCGTTATTTATATTGTTATTATATGCACAGTTCAGCGCAATCGGAATAGTCGATGCAGACGACTGGGTGCCGAGTGCGGTAAAGTACGCCGGAGCGGCGTTCTTCATGCTTTTGAAGTGGTTCTTGCGGCAGACAATGCTTGCCAGACCAAACTGAGACAAGATGTACAGCAGCTGCAGCACAATAATGATAGCATACAGGGAAGCGAACATCTTGACGGTAGCCGCCAGACGGCCCTCGGCTGCGATGTTGGCGAACAGACCTGCGATGTGGATCGGGATCAGCGGAATGATAATGCGGCTGAGTACGCCGGTAACGATCTTCTGCAGATCGCGGAAAACGTTCAGCAGGGAATCGCCCTTAAGGTTTGCCATGCCGATGCCGATCACGAACGCGAGCACAAGTGCGGTCATAACGCCGAACACCGGGTCAACCGTGATGGAGAACAGCGGCTCGAAGGCGTTGCTCTCGAGTACATCGCCGGTGATGGGCTGAATGATCCCCGGCAGAACGGCCTTGCCGATGAAGAAGGTCAGCAGGCCGGAAATAACGGTTGTGCCGTAGGCCAGCAGCAGGGTCAGACCGAACAGACGGTTGGCCTTCTTGCCAAGCTCTGCCATGCCGACCGTGATGAACGACAGGATGATCAGCGGGATCATGAATGACAGGAAGGTTGAGAACAGCGAGGTAAAGGTTGCCAGCAGGCGGATGATGGCAACGAAGAACCCAGTGTCCGCGATGCCGAACCACTGTCCGCACATACCGATGAGGATACCGGCGATGATGCCGATAATCAGTCGAATTAACAGTCCTAATTGTTTCACTTGCATTTACTCCTCTTTTTCACAAAAATTTTAGCATACTAATAATACTATAGCAGAAAAGAGCCGTGATAGCAAGTTAAAGCGACAGATTATGACGGCGTACACCGAATTTATCCGAATTTGTGGTTGCTATCATGAATACAGGGCGCTATAATATAAAGGTATACCTGTCGAATAATGGCGGGTGCATCGAGAATCCAAAGCATATTCCAAGCATAGATTAGTTAAGAGGTATACTCATGGCAGATAAAAGCGCAAACAAACCGAAGAAGGGAGCGCATTTGATCAAAAAGCAGGCCAAAAAGCCGGAAAAACCGGCGCAGGTCATCCGGACGGAAGCGAAGCAGCCGAAGAAGAAACGTCGTGTTCCTATCGGTGTAAAGATTGCCGTCGGCGTTGTCATTGCGGCGGCAGCCGGTGCATTCGGCTATGTGTACTGCTACCCGAATGTTTTTCCGGGCGTGACTGTCGGACCGATCGCGGTCGGGGGCATGAACCGCGATGACGCGGCAAACACCATCGAGGACCAGAGTGCGCCGCTGTACGAGGGCAAGAATGTCACGGTGACGATTTACGGCTCCAACTATGATATTCCGGTCGATAAGGTGCTGAAAAGCGTGGACGGCATCCAGTCCGCCGAGAACGCCTATGAAATAGGCCGCACCGGCAATCCGCTCGAGCGCGTGCGCGATATCATCGGCGCAATGCGCGGCCACAGAGAGGCACAGATTGCGGCAACTGTAGATGAGGAAAGTCTGCGCGGCACGCTTAACGAAATCGCGGACACGGCGCTGACCGAACCGGTCAATCCGACCTGGGAGCTGCAGGACAGCAATCTGATCGTGCATTCCGGCAAGCCGGGCGTCAAGTTTGACACGGATGCGGTAGAGCAGGCGCTGACTGATCAGATTCGCCTGATGGACTTTGAGCCGTATGAGGTCTCGACCGATGTGACAGCCGCTCCGGCGATTGACGTTGACAAGATTGCAGCCGACATTATCGGTGACCCGGTCAACGCTACCGTCAGCAAGGAGGACGGCAAGACCATCATCGCCGGCAAGGCAGGCGTGTCGTTCGACACCGATAAGGCCAAGGAGATCATTGGCGATGGCTCGCAAGAGACCTACACCATTCCTGTGACGATCACCCAGCCGTCCATCACGGCAGAGACGCTCAAGGCGAAGCTGTTCCACGATACGCTCGCGCGCACGGCGACCAATCTCGACGAGGGCAACGCACCGCGTACGAACAACATCCGTCTGGCGGCTAAGGCCATCAACGGCACTATCCTCAATCCGGGCGACGAGTTTTCCTATAACGGCACGGTTGGCGAGCGCACAGCCGCACGCGGTTATCAGGAGGCGCATGCCTACTCGGGCGGTAAGATTATTGACGAGTTCGGCGGCGGTGTCTGCCAGCCGTCCTCGACGCTGTACATGGCTGTACTGCGTGCCGATTTGAAGGTGACCGAACGGCATAATCATTCGTTTACCGTGTCCTACACACCGCTCGGCGAGGACGCAACCGTGGATTACGGCAATCTGGATTTCCGGTTCGTCAACAATACGGCGTATCCGGTCAAGATCCTTGCCGAGCAGACCGACGGTCAGATGATCATGACCATTGTCGGCACCAAAACGAGCGACAAGACGGTCACGACCCGCACAGAGGTGCTCGAGACCTACAAGCCGGAGACCGTTACAAAGACGGACAGCTCGATGGAGGCAGGCGAGAGCCGCGTGGAGACCTCGGGCATCACGGGCTACTCGACCAAGACCTACAAGCAGATTACTGAAAATGGCAAGACGACCGAGGTGCTGGCCAACAGCTCCACCTATTCCAAGCGGGATGAGGTCGTGTACGTCGGTGAATAATAAAGAAAACGGAGAATTTTATGAACAATTTTACAGCTGAGACCCGCAGACAGCTTAAGCGGGAGCAGAAGGCGCGTGTAATGGAAAACCTTGGCCGGTGTATCGGCATCCAGCTGATGTACCTCGTGCCGTATGTGCTGCTGATGGTGATCCTGTACGTTTCCGTGTTCGGCAGAGCGTTCGCGCTCATCGCAGGCGGTGTTTCTGCGAATGATTACCAGCTGATGGCGGCACTCTCGCGTGGACTGAATACGGTATGGTTGTGCATTGCGCTTATGCTGGCGATCACGGGTCCCCTGCAGTTCGGCCTCATGCACTTTTACATCGGCCTCGCACACGGCGAGGATGTGACGGTGGGTATGCTCATGTACCCGTTCACCTCGCTGAGAAGCGTCTGGGCGGGCATCCGTATGGTGTTTACGCTGTGGCTGCGCGGCATTATCTGGTCAATCGTGCCGACCGTCATCTATTCGACAATCGTGTTTGCGGCTGCTATGGCTGTCTCGGATACGGCACAGTATCAAGTGATTGCGGGAGCGCTGCAGGTTGTGTACCTGCTGGTGATGATTCCGATTCGCGTTAAGCTGCAGACTTATAACGCAGGCTGGCTCCTGCTCGCGCAGGATGAGAACCGCAGTGCATGGGCAGCTACGCGCGAGGCTTCATGGGCGTTCCGCGGAAATCTGATGAAGCTGTTTGTGTTCGATCTCAGCTTTATCGGCTGGTATGTACTGATCGCCGTTGTTCTGTGGGGATGTATCCTGCTCGGTACGGTCGGCCTGACTGCGATGAGCACCGGCATGGCGATTGCGGTATTCGCGGCGGCTCTGGTGGCGGCGCTATGCCTGACCGCTGTGCTGAACGGTTTTCTTTCGGCGTATATGGAAAGCTCGTTCGTGCGTGTGTATGAGCATCTGACCGAACCGTCGGCAGAGTTTTATCCGGAAGGGTAAGCATCCTGCCGGGCAACCTGCATTCGTGGAGGTTATGCGGTGATAGCATCAGGCAAACGACAGGATATCATTTATGAACGTGTGAAAAGCCTCGGAGATGTATGCTCCGAGGCTTTTCCTATTGTATCGTACCCGCAGATACGCTATAATAAACCTATCTCCGGAAAGAGAGGGAACCCTGATGTTTGAATGGTTTACAGAATTTATGGAATCGCCGATGGGAAAGCTGATTTCCACGGGAATACTGGCCGTGGCGGTGCTGCTCCTGACGCTGGCGGCGGCCGGACTGGTCAATCGGCTGATGAAAAAGCTGGTTGACCGTCACCGGAAAACGAACAGCAGTATTGCGACTGTCTTAGGATTTGTGCGCTACATAGCGGTTGCTGCGGTGTATTTTGCGGGCGGCATGGTCATCGTAGGCGCGATTCCGGTGCTGTCGAGTGCGGTGCGTACTCTGCTGGCGACCGGCGGTGTGATCGCGGTGGTTGCCGGTCTTGCAGCACAGGAAGCCCTCGGCAGCGTGGTCAGCGGCATGATGATCCTCGCATTCAAGCCGTTTAAGATGGGCGATGTCGTGCGCTATGTCGATAATGACATCACCGGCTGCGTTGAGGAGATCACGCTGCACCATACTGCGGTCCGCACGTTCGAGAACAAGCGCGTCATCATCCCAAACAGCAAGATGAACAGTGCCATCATCGAGAACGCCGACTATGCGGACAGCAAGGTCTGCGTGTTCCTGACAGTGGGGATTACCTACGAAAGCGACCTCAAAAAAGCCAAAGAGCTGCTCGCCCGCGAGGTGCGGAAGCAGCCGGCCTTCCTCGATATTCGCACCGAGCAGCAGAAAAAGGACGGCGTGCCCGATGTGCCGGTCGTTGTGCTTGAGCTGGCGGATTCCGCGGTTGTTCTGCGTGCATCGCTGTGGGCGAAGGATAACGCCACCGCATTCGCACTGAAGTGTGCCGTACTCGAGGGCATTAAGCTCACCTATGATGCGGAAGGCATTGATATTGCATATCCGCACATGCAGGTCGTAAAAAGCAAGGAGTGAACAGGCAGGAGTGAGGAGCGGACGATGGTAAACCGCAATCGAAACTCCTGTCTCCTGCCTGTAAGAAATCGCAAGATATTGTAAGACAACCATCCGCATTCCTTTTATAATATGGTCAAAGAGCAAAGGGAGGAACATAAGATGAAGAAATTACGCGTTGGTGTAATCGGCATTGGCGACATCAGCAATGTTTACCTGAACAATCTGAAAAAGTATGACGCAGTCGAGGTGGTGGCGTGTGCCTCACGCGGACTGGAGAAGGCACAGCGAAAGGCGGCAGAGCACGGTATTCCCAAGGCATACGCCTCCGGTATGGAGCTGATCGCTGACCCGGATATTGACATTATCCTCAATCTGACGACGCCGCAGGCACATTATGAGTATAATCTGGCAGCCTTGAAGGCGGGCAAGCATGTCTACACGGAGAAGCCGTTGGCGATGACGTTTGAGCAGGGCAGGGAACTTGTTTCGCTTGCTAAGGAGAAGGGACTGCTGATTGGCTGCGCGCCGGACACCTTCCTCGGCGGTCGCTTGCAGAACATCCGCGAGCTGATCGACAGCGGCAGACTGGGCCGCATCACGGGCGGCGGCGCGTGGTTTGTCGGTCATGGTCACGAGTTCCATCATCCGGCTCCGGCATTCTTCTATCAGCCGGGTGCGGGTCCGCTGTACGATATGGGGCCGTACTACGTCACCGCGCTGCTCAGCCTGCTCGGCCCGGTAAAGCGCGTCTGCGCAATGGCCACCAAGGCAGGGGAGACGCGAACTGTGCCGTCCGGTCCGAGCAAGGGACAGGTGCTGCCGGTGGACGTGGATACTCATATTAACGCGATTCTCGAGTTTGTGTGCGGGGCACAAGTGACGCTGACCTGCAGTTTTGACGTCTGGGATTCCGAGCTGCCGCGTATGGAGATTTACGGTACCGAGGGAACCGTTCTCATTGACGAGAAGGACCCGATTTCCGGTCCCAACCTGTTCGGCGGCGATACGCTCATGCGCACGCCCGACCAGTACCGCTGGGCGGATGCCGAGCGCCGTCCGGAGAACGTAAACGCGCCGTGGCCGGTCGTGCCGAACAGCCATCCGTACAATTCGGTCAGCCATGCCGAGAACCCGCGCGGTATCGGTCTGGTGGATCTCGTCTACGCGCTCGAGGAGGGCCGCAAGCCGCGTGCCTCCGGCGAGATGGCGCTGCATTCGCTTGAGGTGATGGAGTGCATCCTCAAGAGTGCACATGAGCACGTCTTCTGTGAGCCAACGACTACATTTGAGCAGCCGAAGCCGCTTGATTGGCAGTAATTGAAGTAAAAGCCCGAGAAGGATTTTCCGTTCTCAATTGCACCGCATGTCTACCTGAAAAAGACACCCCCGGGTGTCTTTTTTATTCCGCAAGTCCCATCGTGCCGTTGCCTTCGGTGGTGATGCAGGTCAGATCATCGCGGACATACAGCACGACATCAGGCTGATATTTTGCGATATAGTCGAGGATATTCTCTCCGTCATAGTGGCGGTAATCCAGACTGCGCATTTCATCGCACGAGGTATACAGGATACCCTCCAAGGGATTCGTGAACGAATCGCCGACGACAAGCACGCGCGGCAGACCGGGACGGTTTGTCTTGATAATGGTTTCGCCAATGTCGCCGCCCATGTAGTAATCGTACACGTTGTTGAAATTCTCATTGACCACCGTGCCGGAAACCGGCTTGCCGTTATCTTCTCGCGTAAAGGGCACGGGTGTGCCGAGCGTGAAGCGGTACAGCTTGTCATCCGTGGGGTACTCGCCGAGCAGCTTGCGGGAGCGGGAACCGAGAAACGGCCGCTCAATTTGCTCGATGGTCACATCGGTGGTGACAGGTGCGTCTATGCCGAGCGTCTGCAGGTGCTCCATAGTGCACAGATAGGTCTCATACGCGCCGTAAAAGTTGTAGTGATGGTCGGTTTTGCTGTAATATTTCTCCGGATCGGTACAGAGATAGTCCGCCATGTTCAGGCAGTCAATGCCGCGTGCATCCAGTCCGGCGAGGAAGTCCGTGCGCATGGAATCATCCGTGTAGGTGCCGGACGTGAGGTATGACGGATATTTGTACCGCAAAGCACTGCTCTGCTCGGGAATGGACAGATAGACAAACCTTGCACCGACAGTCTCACACACCGTGTTTACCTGCGAGAGCGCATCCAATACGGTCTGCATGTCCTCATGGTTGTAATCGGTGCGCGGCTTGCCGTGATAGGGCAGCAGCGTATCACCCGCGATAACCGTGTTGCTGACGACCGGATTGTGCAGCGCAAGCTCCTTGCGGACGTTCAGCCGCAGCAGCGGAACACGGCAGGCAAAGTGGTCGCTGATATAGGTTTCCACATTGGGAAAAAACGTACCGTCCAGCACGGTATCGACACTCGGCACCGGAAAGACCGCCAGCCTGCGGTTTTCGTAAAACGAGCCTTTTTCCTTCGGACTGAATACGCTGACAGCCGAAAAAACGACCAGCGTACCGCAGAACAGCACGGTTTTGACAATATGCTTTGCGTTTTTCATGTCTCAACCCTCCTCAGAAGCGGAAGTAGATAAATGGGTTGTAGCTGCTGGCGAGCAGGCGCATCAGGCACAGCGTGAACAGGACAGCCAGCACCGGAAACTCCAGCACGCGCCATACACGGGAGGCCTTGAGACGCGGAAACACCGGCGCGGACAATACAACACCGAACAGCAAGTATGGCCAGAACCGCAGCAGATATTCGATTACGAACCGGTTGAGCGGCACCGCCGAGGTGAACATGCTGCCGAGATACTGCACTGCCAGTCCCATCGAATCGCTGCGGAAGAACACCCAGCCGATGACGATAAAAAACAGCGCATAGACATGCTGCAGCACGGACGGCAGGCGCGTAATCCATCCGGCGAGGAATTTCTTTTCCAGAATGAGCAGGATACCGAAGTACAGACCCCATGCCATAAATGTCCAGTTGGCACCGTGCCAGAAGCCGGTCAGCGTCCATACGGCAAGCAGATTGAAAATATGCCGTGCGGGCGAGCACCGGTTGCCGCCGAGCGGAATGTACACATAGTCGCGGAACCAGGTGGACAGCGAGATATGCCAGCGGCGCCAGAACTCGGTGACCGACTTGCTGATGTACGGATAGTTGAAGTTTTCGAGGAACGCAAAGCCGAACATTTTGCCGAGACCGATCGCCATATCCGAGTAGCCGGAGAAATCGAAGTAAATCTGCAGCGTATAGCCAATCGCGCCCATCCACGCACCGGCAGCGGACAGCTCGCTCGGTGCATATTTGAATACGCCGTCCGCAATCTGCGCGAACACATTGGACAGCAGTACCTTTTTGCTGAGCCCGAACAGGAAGCGGCTGATACCCTCGGAAAACTGCGCAAACGAGTGTTTTCGCACGGCAAGCTGCACGTTGACATCGTGGTAGCGTACGATCGGGCCTGCGATAAGCTGCGGGAACATGGAAACGTATAGCGCCAGCGAAAACGGATCGTGCTGCGGCGGAACCTCTCGGCGGTATACGTCAATGACGTAGCTGAGCGCCTGAAAGGTGTAAAACGAGATGCCGATCGGCATGACGATATCCGGCACCGGAATACCCAGTCCGAACAGGCTGTCCGCTGAGCTGATGAAGAAATTCAGATACTTGAATACACCCAGCAGGCTCAGATTAGCGATAACGCACAAAATAAGCAGCGGTTTTCTATATGTACTGCGCATGGACAGACCGAACAGGTAGTTCATCAGTATCGAAAAAATTAGCATGCCGATCAGCCTTGGCTCTCCGTAGAAATAAAAGAACAGGCTGAATAAAAGCAGCACCGCGTTCCGCACTCGGATAAATTTCTGCGGCACGATATAATAGCAGAACAGCGCCGCCGGCAAAAAGAAAAATAGAAAAATCAGACTGCTGAAAACCATGTAGCAAACATCCCTGTATGGTAAAATTGCTGTCAGAAAGGCAAAACAACCGACAAAAAGCACCTTTAGTTTACCATGTTCTGCGCGGATTTGCAATCATGCATCAGATAGCCGCATCGTTTCTGAATTGTTGTTTACTTTTCCTAAGAACCATGCTATAATAAAGAAAATCTATTGGCTTTTTCAATCAAAAGGAGGAAGATAATATGAAAAAGATGAGAATCGCACTGGCATCCATGCTGGTTGCTGCCGGCATTACGGCAACAGCCGGTGCGGCGAACTTCACAAACTGTGCGGACCGCCTGAAGGACGTGGGACTGTTCCAGGGCACGAATCAGGGTTACCAGCTTGACAAGGCACCTACCCGTGCCGAGGCTTCGGCAATGCTGGTCCGCCTGCTGGGCAAGGAGGCTGAGGCGGAAAAGCTGACCTACACCGCACCGTTTACCGATCTGAAGGGCTGGGAAAAGCCGTATGTGCAGTACCTGTACGATAACGGCCTTGCCAACGGCATGAGTGAGACTGCCTATAACCCGACCGGCAAGTGCTCTGCACAGATGTATACCACGTTCCTGCTGCGCGCACTCGGCTACTCGGATGCCAAGGGCGATTTTACCTATGCCAAAGCACTGGATTTCGGTGAGCAGGTTGGCCTGGTGGACGATGTCAATTGCAGCACCAAGAATTTCCTGCGTGACAACGTAGTTGCAATGAGCCTGACCGCGCTTGATACCGATGTCAAGGGCAGTGACAGCATTCTGCTCGATAAGCTGGTTGCAGACGGTGCGGTTGACAAGACCAAGGCTGCTTCTCTGGGCGCATTTTTCGCAGACGCGGACACATTCAACACCGCTGCGAAGAACACCTCGGCGGAGTCCAAGATGGCTATGGATATGAACATCAAGGCAAGCGTTAAACTCGGCACCACCAAGCTGCTCGATATGTCCATGCCGATGACGATTAAGGCCGATATGAACCTCAAGGAGCTGGACAAGTCCGTGATGGCATTTGGCGGCAAGCTGAACATGACGATCGACCCGTCTTTGGCGAACGGCGGCGATACCAGTATTTCGCAGGATATTAACTATTACTTCACCAATGGCACTTACTACATGGATATGGGTGCACAGGGCAAGTACAAAATGGCGATGTCCTTTGATGATGTGCTGAACGGCATGGAGATTTCTGCTATGAACAGTTCTGTTCCGGTCAGCGCGATTGAGAGCATTACTAAGGGCAACGGCGGTATGACCGTTAAGTACAACATGAACAGTGTCTTCAGCTCTGACCTGTTTGACGAGCTGCTCGGCGGCATGCTGGACGGTGTTTCTATCAAAACCCGCGATATGAATGTTACCGCGAAGGCAGTCAATGGCATGCTTACCGATACCGCGATTTCCGGTACGGTTGATATTACGGCAGAGGGCGAGACCATCAGCGCAACCCTGAACGCAGCCGCTAAGGTAACCGCTACCGGCGATGCGGTCAAGATTACGCTGCCGACCGATCTGGACAGCTATGTCGATCTGCCGACCGAGATTAACTGACGGCTTGACAATTCCGCATCTTTTATGATAAACTTATCTCACTAAAATTTGTGTGGATTTTTACAGCATCTCAAGATGTTCTTTTTCGCCGCACGACCGGGATTCCGGTCGTGCGGTTTTTTATTTGCACAAAAGGGAGGAACCGAACGTGAACCAACGCTTTATGCGGGAAAAGCCGATACTGCCGCTGTTGCTCTCAATGGCGCTGCCGATGGTGGTTTCCATGCTGGTGAACTCGCTGTATAACATCATCGACAGCCTGTTTGTTGCAAAAATAGGAGAGGACGCGATAACAGCGCTGTCACTGGTCTATCCGGTGCAGAATTTGATAAACGCGCTCGCTATCGGCTTCGGCGTGGGCATCAACGCAGTGATTTCGTATCATCTCGGTGCCGGTGAGATCGACAAGGCAGACGCGGCGGCGACGCGCGGTATTGCGTGCTCAGTTGTCCACGGCGTGGTGAGCATGATCGTGTGCATCACCGTCATGCCGCGTTTCCTGCGGCTGTTCACGGATTCTGAGCAGGTAGCGGAGATGGGTACGCAGTACGCGTCTATTGCGTTCGCGTTCTCGGTGATTATCATGGTCGGTCTCGCGTTCGAGAAGATTTATCAGGCGATGGGCCGCATGCAGGTGACCATGACGGCGCTGCTGTTCGGCTGCGTGACAAATATCGTGCTGGACCCGCTGCTCATCTTCGGTATCGGGCCGTTCCCGCAGCTTGGCATGCGCGGTGCGGCGCTCGCCACCGGCATCGGCCAGCTGGTAACGCTGGCATTCTATCTGGTGATATATCGGCTGCAGCCGGTGTCCGTGCATATCACACGCAAGGGGCTGCACGGCGCTCGAGGCATCACGGCACGGCTGTATGCGGTCGGCATTCCGGCAGCACTCAATCTGGCGCTGCCGTCATTGCTCATCTCGTGTCTGAATGCGCTGCTGGCGGGGTTCAGTCAGGCGTATGTGGTCGTGCTCGGCATCTATTACAAGCTGCAGACCTTCCTGTATCTGCCTGCGAGCGGCATTATTCAGGGGATGCGTCCGGTGATCGGTTACAACTACGGTGCGGGTGAGCGGGAACGCGTCAGCCGTATTTTTCAGGTAGCGCTTGCGCTGTGTGCGTGCATTATGATGATCGGCACTGTGCTGTGTCTGGCGTTCGCGTCTCCGCTGATGGCACTTTTCACCGAAAATGTCCGGACGGTGGCTATCGGTGCACATGCGCTGCGCATTATCTGTGTGGGATTTCTTGTTTCGGCAGTTTCGGTTACGGCATCCGGCGCACTGGAAGGACTCGGAAAGGGTACGGCGTCACTCGTGATTTCACTGTGCCGGTATACCGTGGTCATTCTGCCGATCGCGGTCGTGCTGTGTAAGATTATGGGTGCGAATGGCGTCTGGCATGCGTTCTGGGTAACGGAGTTTATCTCGGCAGGAGTTGCATTGGTCGCTTGGAAGCGAGTGTAACTGCGCTGACGCCGCGCCCGCGCGGTGGGCAAGAGGGTAGACACCTACGGTTTCTACCCTCTTAACTCCCGTTTCCTTTTGTTTCCGAGCCTGGCGCAGACCAGAGATCGGCGACCGCTTCGGAATAGGGGAACGGCAGTCGGGTTACCACAGCGTTTGTTTCGCAACATATTCGCAGTTCACAGATAGATTACCGCTACACAATGCCTAATCCGTAGGTGCCGTGCAGTATAACGTGTTAAAGAATTGCGCAACACGGGTATCCCCCAGGGGACCCTCTCTTGCCCTGCGGGCAATTCACCTTGTGTTGCGCCTGCGGAGACTTTCCGGTCTGTGTAGCAGTAATGTATCTGATCCTGCGAACAGGTTTCGAAAGACACGGTAGTAAAAATCCTCTGCCGTTCCCAATTTCGAAGCGGTCACATGTAGGCAATCTGCGCCGGGCTATCAAACAAGGGAAAGGTAGGAGTCCAAAGAGGAAGGGAAAACGTAGGTGTCCCTTCCTTTTTGCCACGCGGCGGGCGCCGCGACGTTCCCGCTGTCCCTGTGGGTGGCGTGAATCTCAGTGAAAAACACACCGCCCGTCAGGGGCGAACCCACCTGCGCAGTTCGGCCTCGGTCAATCGGTGCAGGGAAACAACAGCTTTCCTATTGACACAGTAGGCATTCCCCGTTATACTTATAATTAAGCGAAAAACTGCACGAAAGGGAGAAAAAACTTGCTCAATCAATTTTCGAGAACCGAGCTGCTGCTTGGCAAGCAGGGCATGGAGCGCCTGTACAACGCGCGTGTTGCGGTATTCGGCATCGGCGGTGTAGGCGGCTACACAGTAGAAGCGTTGGCGCGTTCGGGTGTCGGCACACTTGACCTCATCGACGATGATAAGGTGTGCCTGACCAACATCAATCGCCAGATCATCGCTACCCGCAGGACGGTCGGTCAGTACAAAGTAGAGGCCGCTGCCGAGCGTATTCACGATATCAATCCGGACTGCAAGGTCAACGTTTACAAAACTTTTTACACGCCTGAGACCGCCTCTCAGTTCGATTTCACCCAGTATGACTACGTTGTGGATGCGATCGACACCGTAACCGGCAAGCTCGAGCTGATCGAGCAGGCAACCAAGGCCGGTACGCGCATCATCAGCTGCATGGGTGCGGGCAACAAGATTCACGCTGACAAGCTGGAGGTGACGGATATTTATAAGACCTCCGGCTGTCCGCTCGCGCGTGTTATGCGCTACGAGCTGCGCAAGCGTCGCATCCGCAAGCTCAAGGTCGTGTACTCCAAGGAGCCGGCTATGACGCCCATCGACGATATGGCGATCAGCTGCCGCCAGAACTGCATCTGCCCGCCGGGCACTGCCAGAAAATGCACACAGCGCCGACAGGTTCCGGGCAGCACTGCGTTTGTGCCTGCTGTTGCGGGTCTTATCATCGCAGGTGAAGTTGTTCAGGACTTGACCGGCGTGGAAAATAAAGGATAACGCAGGCAAAAACCGTCATCTAAAATGCAGAGATGACGGTTTTTTTACTCTTTGACAATATTTGCAGCCAATGCCGCGTCAAACTCCGGCCAGCACCGCTTGAGGATAGCCGGTTTGCCCTCGACGTTGATAAAGCAATGGCGGCTGTCGCCGGTACAGCGCAGCGTGCCGGTCGCCTTGTCGTAGACATCATAGTGCAGCGTCATGCGTACGCCGTTGTACTGCGTGATAGATGCTTCGATTCGCACGGTTTCGCCGAATTTCGACATGGTTTTGTACTGGCAGGAGACCTCCAGCACCGGACCGCTGTAACCGGCCTCTTCAATGCGGTCGTAGCCGAAGCCGAGCTGCTCGAGCAGATCCACGCGCGCCTCCTCGAACCAGCGGATGTAGTTCGAGTGGTGGACGATGCCCATGCCATCGGTTTCATAGTATTGGACTTTGTGCTCACAGGGGTTCATAAAAACACCTCGTTATTGGAAGAAAGTGAGTTGCGAAGTTTTTGGATTGCAAGTTTGTTCTTTGACGTTAAAGAATATTTGGATAGATCATGAAAAGACAATTCATAGGAGCTGTTATAGAAACCACGCTCTGTATAAATTTCTGTTGTAGGTGCTCCTGTTATAAATAATCAAGATTATTGAGGGAAACGGCACAAAGATGCGAATAAAATGAGTCGTTCGCATATACAAAGATCAAGCATTCGTGACTATTGACAGGATCAAACTCGGTTCGATATATACCGAAAGAAAGTCTATTTCGTTGGCAAATATGAGCAAGATGACAATCGAACTATGCGAGATCGGCAGTCTCTAATATAATTGGGGGGAAATGCAGGAGTATCTCGTAGAATTTGCCGCCAATATGGGGATAAACTGATATATCCTAAAATGTCTTGCATTATGCGCTTATAGTATTTTTTAACCGCTTTTTCATATTGTATTTATTGATAGGAAAGCGCCCTCGTTGAGGGCGCTTTCTGCACAGGCTTTACTTAAAGTATTTCACGCCGTTTGCAAACAGCGGCTGATACTTTTCGCCGTAGATATTCTTGCCGACAAACGGGCTGTAACGCTCGGTGTGACCCATCTTGCCGAGCACACGGCCGTCCGGAGAGGTGATGCCCTCGATGGCGCACATGGAGCCGTTCGGGTTCCACGCGATGTCCATGGACGGATCACCGTTCAGATCGGTGTACTGGAACGCTACCTGACCGTTCTTAATCAGGTCGTCAATGACGTTCTGCGGCGCTACGAAGCGGCCCTCGCCGTGCGAGAACGCGATGGAGTGCAGGTCGCCGACATTGCAGGAGGACAGCCACGGAGACTTAACCGACGCAACGCGGGTGGTCGCGTAGCGGCTCTGGTGGCGGCCGATGAGGTTGAAGGTCAGCGTCGGGTCGTCGCCGGTCATCTCGTCACGAATTTCGCCGTAGGGAACCAGCCCCAGCTTAATGAGCGCCTGGAAGCCGTTGCAGATGCCGAGCATCAGACCGTCGCGCTTGTTCAGCAGCTCGTGGATGCTATCCTTGATGCCTGCGTCGCGCAGGAAGGACGCAATGAACTTACCGGAACCGTCCGGCTCGTCACCGCCGGAGAAGCCGCCCGGCAGGATAACCATCTGCGCCTTACGGATGGAGTTTTCGAGCTGCTCTGCGCTCTCGCGGAGGGCATCTGTGGAGAAGTTGCGGACAACGACAATCTCAGCTGCGCCGCCTGCATTCTCGACCGCACGGGCGGTGTCGTACTCGCAGTTGGTGCCGGGGAATACCGGAATAACAGCCAGCGGCTTTGCGCTCTTGACCGCCGGAGCGGCAGCATTGCGCTCGGTAAAGGAAACCTTGGTCAGATGCTCGTCGGAAGCAGCCGCCTTGGTCGGGAACACGCTCTCGAGCTTGCCCTCGAAGGCATTCGTCAGCTCGTCGAGCGCTACGGACTCACCAGCAACCGTGATCTTCTCATCGTCGGTGGTATAGCCGACCAGCCAGTAAGCCGGGAGTTCGGATGCGGCTTCGATCAGAATGCCGCCGAAGTTCTTGAGGTACAGCGCGTCAGACGGGAAGGAATCGTCCATCTTAAAGCCAATTTTGTTGCCGAGCGCCATTTTGCACACGCCCTCAGCAATACCGCCGGTGGACAGCGCCCACGCGGAAACCGCCTTGCCGGACGCAATCAGGTTTGCGACCTCGTTCCACATGAACTTGAGCGTGGTGTAATCCGGCGTGCCGTCCTGATTGTACGGTGCGTCGAAGAAGTAAACCGGATGGCCTGCCGCTTTGAACTCAGGAGAGATCAGGCGGGAAGCGTCCTGCGGCGCGATGGCGAACGAAACCAGCGTGGGCGGTACGTCCATATCGTCGAACGAGCCGGACATGGAGTCCTTGCCGCCGATGGCTGCCAGACACAGGTTCTCCTGTGCGGTGTACGCGCCCAGCAGGGCGGACAGCGGCTTGCCGAAACGCTTCGGATCCTTGCCGAGACGCTCGAAATACTCCTGGAAGGTGAGGTATGCGGTCTCAAAGTCACAGCCGGCAGCAACCAGCTTGGCTACAGACTCGATTACCGCGGAGGATGCGCCGAGATACGGGTTCTGCTCGGTGAAGTAGGGGTCAAAGCCGAACGCCATGACAGAGGCGGTTTCGCACTGACCGTTCAGTGCCGGCATGGTAGCCGCCATGACCTGCGTCGGGGTCAGCTGATACTTGCCGCCGAAGGGCATGAATACCGAGCTTGCGCCGATGGAGCCGTCGAAACGCTCGACCAGACCGCGCTCGAGGCAGATGCCGAGGGTAGAGGCGTGGTTCAGCAGCTTTTCCTTTTCGGAATTGCCTGCCGGAGCACAGGAGATGGACGGAGTCGGCAGTGCGCCAACCTCTGCGTCAACGTGCTTGGAGCAGCCATTGGTGTTGAGGAAATCACGGGGAACATCCACGATCTTAACACCGTTCCAGGTCATGCACAGGCGATTCTTGTCGGTAACGGTGGCTACGACAACAGCCTCGATATTCTCCTTGGCAGCTGCGGCAATAAAGGCGTCTACGTCCTTTGCACGGACAACGACAGCCATGCGCTCCTGCGACTCGGAGATGGCCAGTTCGGTGCCGTCCAGACCGTCGTACTTCTTCGGTACGGCATTCAGGTCGATGTCAAGGCCGTCGGCCAGCTCGCCAATGGCAACCGAAACACCGCCCGCACCGAAATCGTTGCAGCGGCGGATCATGCGGGTGACATTGCCGTCACGGAACAGACGCTGAATCTTGCGCTCCTCAGGCGGATTGCCCTTCTGAACCTCAGCACCGCAGGTCTCAAGGGACTCCTCAGTGTGCTTCTTAGAGGAGCCGGTAGCGCCGCCGCAGCCGTCACGGCCGGTCTTGCCGCCGAGCAGGATGACGATGTCGCCCGGCTCGGGTACCTCGCGGATGACGTTCTCCAGCGGAGCCGCACCGACAACAGCGCCGATCTCCATGCGCTTTGCGACATAGCCTGGGTGGTAGATCTCGTGTACGAGGCCGGTCGCAAGGCCGATCTGGTTGCCGTAGGAGGAGTAGCCCGCAGCAGCGGTCTGGCACAGCTTGCGCTGCGGCAGCTTGTGCTCGAGGGTTTCAGAGAGCGGCACGGTCGGGTCGCCCGCGCCGGTTACGCGCATTGCCTGATAAACGTAGGAGCGACCGGACAGCGGGTCACGGATCGCACCGCCGAGACAGGTGGCAGCGCCGCCGAACGGCTCGATCTCGGTCGGGTGGTTGTGGGTTTCGTTCTTGAACATGAGCAGCCAGTCCTCGTAGTGACCGTTCACGAGCGCCTTTACCTTAATGGAGCAGGCGTTGATCTCCTCGGACTCGTCGATGTTCTTCAGGTAGCCGCGCTTCTTGAGCACCTTAGCCGCGATCGTACCCATGTCCATCAGCGTTACCGGACGCTTCGCAGCCTTTTCCTCGCCGTAGACTTCTACGCGGGCAGCCATGTAGCGGTCAAATGCGTCCTGCACCATCTGATCCTCGAACTTTACGTCATCGATCTGGGTGAGGAAGGTGGTGTGGCGGCAGTGGTCGGACCAATAAGTATCGACCATGCGAACCTCGGTGATGGTCGGGTCGCGCTTTTCGGTGTCGCGGAAGTAGGTCTGCAGGAACTTGAGGTCGTCCAGATCCATCGCCAGACCCATATTATGCAGCAGGTCAGAGAGAGCCGTCTCGTCCATGTGAGTAAAGCCGACAACCGATGCCACGCTGGTCGGGATAGCGTACTCTACCTTGAGGGTTGCAGGCTTAGCCATCGAAGCCTCGCGGGTGTCTACGGGGTTAATCAGATAGCCGCGGATCTTGTCCATGTCCTCAGCGGTGAGTTCGCCTTCCAGAACGTAAATTTTAGCGGCTGCAACGGTCGGGCGTTCGCCGCCGGTGAGCAGCTGGATGCACTGTGCGCAGGAATCGGCGCGCTGATCGAATTGACCGGGCAGCGGCTCTACCGCAAGGATGGTGTGAGCGCCTTCCGGACGGGGAAAGTCCTCGTCGTAGCACACATCAGCCATAGGCTCGGAGAATACGATGCCTTTTGCCTTCTCGTAGGTCTCAGGTGCAAGTCCCTCTGCGTCGTAGCGGCAGAGATAGCGCACATGAGTCAGGTTTTTGATTTCCAACAGGTCGTGCAGGCTGGAGAACAGGCTGCGTGCTTCGACATCGAAGCCGTTTTTTTTCTCGGAATAACAACGATTGACGCTCATGATCGTGTTCGCTCCTTTATTGCATGATACTTCTATTCTACATTTTTCACACAGATAAATCAATCGGTGAGGGCGACAAAATATTGTTGATTTCGATGGAGAAGTTTTCTATACCGTTAGAACAAATTAGTAATCAGGCATTCGTAAGCAGTGATTGATGGGGGTGCAGCCTTCTTCGTATGGTTATATCGTATTAAAAATGGCAGCCGCAGGATGTGACAAGATGCAGCGGTGTGAAGAAGATGAAAACGTTATGTTATCTCCACTCCACACTCTTTTCTTTCAATTTCCAAAGAGGTGTGATATAATGTAAGTCAAGAGGAGGGCGACCGTGCATGCCGCCCTCGTATTCAAAAAGACGGCGCCGTGCAAACCGGTTGAGCATACAGGCGCGTCTGGTATCAAATTATGCCGCGGAATACTCTGCGGTTACAGGAGGAACTGTCATGGAAATCAAGCTCTCACCGTCTATTCTGTCCGCAGATTTTGCAAATCTTGCACGCGATATTAAAATTGCCACCGATGCCGGTGCGGAATATGTTCACGTTGACGTTATGGACGGTCACTTCGTGCCGAATATCACCATCGGCGCTCCGGTGGTTAAGGCGCTGCGCAGGGCGACCGACAAGGTGCTCGATGTACATCTGATGATCTCGGACCCCGACCAGTATCTGGACGACTTCATCAAGGCCGGCTCGGATATCATCACCGTACACTACGAGTCCAACGGTGATACGCTCGAGCAGCTGAAGAAAATCCGCGCAGCCGGTGTCAAGGCAGCCTGCGTTATCAAGCCGAAAACCCCCGCTGAGGTGCTGTTCCCGCTGCTGCCGTATTGCGATATGGTGCTCATCATGACCGTTGAGCCGGGCTTTGGCGGTCAGGGCTTTATCCCGGAGTGCATGGACAAAATCAAGGCTGTCCGCACGGAAATCCAGAAGAATGGCTATAAGTGCGAGCTGGAGATTGACGGCGGTGCAAAGCTGAACAATACCGCCGACATCGTAGCCGCCGGTGCAGACGTTATCGTAGCAGGTTCTGCCGTGTTCGGCGGTGACATTGCAGCCAATGTCAAGGGCTTCCACGAGGTATTCAAGGAAGGCGCAGCCAAGGCAGCCTGGAGCAAGTAATCATATAAGTGTGAGCAACCCCCAATCGTTAGTCTGTCTGACCGTTGGGGGTTTTCTAATAGAGATGAGGGATAAAATGAACGAACTGACAAAGCGAATCGTTTCGTGTGTGCTGCTGCTGATGATCGGACTCGGGTGCTTTTTCGGTATCTCGGGATGGCAGTCCTCACCGGAGACGCACCGGACGAGCATTGAATACTTAAACGAAAAACAGGCGACGGTGATGAAGCTGACTGCGGCTTCCACGGCAGCGTCCGCAGCTGTTTCGGCTCTGCCGGGAGACACAGGCAGCGCCATCGCAGAAAAGCTGGCTGATCTCACGTCGGATTTTCTGATCGTGCTGTGTGCCATTATGTTAGAAAAATATCTGCTCACCATTACCGGATACGCGGTTTTTCGGTTTATTTTACCGGCAGCGTGCGTGCTGCTCATCGTTCGTCAGTTCCGCAGCAGTGAGATTCTGGCGAAACTCGCATTCAAGCTGGCGCTGTTCGGCATGGCGGTTTGGCTTGCTGTTCCGGGAGGCATCACAGTATCGCGCATGATCGAGGCCACCTATGAAACCTCTCTGTCGCAGACCATTGAGGACGCGCAAAGTGCAGCGGATGATATCGATACCAGTGCGGGTTCGGACTCGGATTCAGACAGCGAAAAGAACGGTTTCTGGTCGGATATCACGTCCTCGGTACAGAATGCGGTCTCCGGTGTGACGGAAAAGTTTGAAAAACTGCTCAGCAATGTTATGGAGGCACTCGCCGTGCTAATCGTTACCTCGTGTGTGCTGCCGGTGCTCGTACTGCTGTTCCTGCTGTGGATTGTGAAAATGCTCACCGGGCTTGACTTCAATCTGCCGAAGCGGAAATCAACGGAGTAATTAAGAGTGGAGATCGGATAGTGAAGATGACGTAGCGATTTATCCTTCTTCACATGATTCTATCTTGCTATTAAAGGTATACCATAGGGGACGCTGGCTTTGCGCATCGCCGCTAACCCATCTGCATAGACCTAAAGGGAGTGACAAACGTGAGTTTCAAATCTTGTCAGACCTGCAAGGTCAATCCGTCTTAAACCGGCAGATGTAAGACCTTGTTAAAATAATAAAACCGCCTGAAAAGGCGGTTTTATTATGTATTTTCCATGGTAAATTGATGTTGCGGGTGTTATTTTACGCTGTGTTTCATCTGGTATATGCATACGCCTGCATTTACAACAGCCGCCAACAGGAACAGTACGACTGCGCAGAACCGAATAGCGAACGATGTATCCAGAAGGGCGCTGAAATCCTGTGCATATACGCGGACATTGTACTCGAAAATCTGCCCGAGCAACGCCAGTGAGCACAAACCCATACTGACCGCTGCAAATGGCAGCGCGTTTTTTCGTCTGGCCAGTGCAATGAGCGGCAGTACAAGTGAAAGTATACCGCAGGTCAGGCTCCCCACAGAGCACATCACCGAGATTGAAATTGTAGTGGACATTTTTTGTCTCCTCCTTCCTTTGCGAACAGTATAACATATTATGGGTGGAATGGAAAGGACAATATTACGCAGCAAATAAACCCTCACGTTAATTCCTAACGCTTAATTGCTAATTCAGCATTGACAGAACCGCCCACAGAGGATATACTGTATGTAGAAATTAACGCACTATTAAAAAGTGTTTTGAAAAGAGGTGCACCATGGCAGACACAGGAAAACTCAAGCGGGAGAACACGGCTCTGCTTCGGCAGGCGATGCAGCACGGCTCTGCCGGCAAGAACGATCTTGCGCGGCTGACACATCTCAGCTTTCCGACCGTCAGCCGCATTGTGGATGAGATGGTTGAGCGCGGAGAAGCGCAAGAAATCGGCACGGCAGCCTCCACCGGCGGACGCTGCGCCATGCAGTACCGGCTGAACCCGCAGTACCGGCTGTTCCTGTGTCTGCGACTGGAGCAGGACACGCTGCACTGGTTTGTGTGTGACCTCGACGGCACATCACTCGAACAGGAACAGCAGACCTGCTCCGGCGATGTGCGCGAATTTCTCGACACGCTTCTGATGCGTGTTAGGGCGCGTTACCCGCGGCTTGCAGCGGTGATGCTCGGCTTTGCCGGAACAATGCATAACGGCATCGTCACCGAGAGTTTCGGCTACCCCGAGCTGCGGGGCGTAAGCCTTAGTGCGTATCTTCACGATAAAACCGGTCTGCCGTGCATGGCGGCCCGTGATATGCAGGTCGTGGCTGCAGGCTACGCGGCGCAGTACACGCCCGCACCGAAAGCCGCTGTGTGCATTTACATCGGCAAGCTGGGTGCAGGCGCAGGTATCGTGCTGAACGGAAAGGTCTGGGGCGGTGCCGCAGGCTTTGCCGGCGAACTGCATTATCTTCCAATCGAACACAATCTCGAATACGCGCAGAATCACTTTGCAGGCGCGGATATAAGCGACTATTTCACCAAGGTCATCTGCGGCTGTGCGGCGCTCATCAATCCGGACAGGGTGGTGCTGTATGCCGATTCCCGTCTGACCGATAAGGCAGCGCGGATACGCGAAAGCTGTGCGCAGGCGCTGCCGGAGCAGGCTATGCCGACCATAGAGCTGTCTCAGTCCTTCGAGCAGGACTATACCCGAGGGTTATTTACCTTGGCGAAAAAGATGGAGGAAACCACATGAAATACTTTGTTTTTGACATTGACGGCACGCTGATCGACTCCTCAAAGGTAGATCAGTGGGCCATGCACACTGCACTTGCCGAGTTCGGCTATGAGTTCACCTACGAGCAGCTGATCTTCTCCTTCGGTATGCCCGGCAGACGCGCATTGGCGAAATTAGGCATTCCGGCCGAGCGGGTTGAGCCAATCATGGCTCGCTGGGAAGCGCTGGCGTATGACCGTCTGGACGAAATCTCGATGTACGACGGCATTCCTGAAACGATAGAGGAACTCAGAAAATCCGGCTGTTCGTGTGGCATTGTCACCTCGCGGACACGTTTGCAGCTCAAGCAGGGGATTGAACCCATTGGCTTCACGCCGTGGTTTGATGAGATTATCTGCGCGGATGATGTCGAGCATCCCAAGCCTGCGCCGGACGCTCTGCTTGAGTGTCTGCGTCGGTTCGGCTGTAAACCCGAGGACGCCGTCTATATCGGTGACAGCGAATATGATATGCAGTGCGCGAAAAGTGCAGGCGTCAAGAGCGTCCTCGCCTTGTGGGGGTGCTCCGAGGCGGAGAAGTTAATGTCGGATATGAGGTTTGAACATCCGGCAGAGATTCTGTCGCTCAGATAAATATAATTGTATATGCTTAGGGGCGGACCAATGTGTCCGCCCTCTCTTTCTGGTCTGTTCCTTGTTGTGGGTATAGGCAAAAGGAAACCCTTTCTCATTACGAGAGAGGGTTTCCTTTTGCGCAGATTTACTCGGATTTATGCAGCAGATCCATAAATTCTTCGCCGGTGATGGTTTCTTTTTCCAGAAGGAAGTGCGCCAGACGGTGCAGGGCATCCATATTATTCTGCAGGATGCCGATGGCCTTCTCATGCGCGGTCTTGACGGTGGCAATCACTTCCTCATCAATCTTCGCAGCGGTCTCCGCCGAGCAGGCGAGCGCGGTATCGCCCGACAAATACTGATTCGTCACGGTCTCGAGCGCAACCATATCGAACTTGCGGCTCATGCCGTAGCGCGTGATCATCGAGCGCGTCAGCTTGGTGGCCTGCTCGATGTCGTTGGATGCACCGGTCGTAATCGAGCCGAAAATCAGCTCCTCGGCTGCACGGCCGCCGGTGAGCGTTGCCACCTTGTTCAGCAGCTCGTCCTTGCTCATCAGATTGTGCTCGCCCTCATCCACCTGCATGGTGTAGCCGAGTGCACCCGAGGTGCGCGGCACAATGGTAATCTTGGTGACAGGCGCGGAGTCGGTCTGCTTGGCAGCCACCAGTGCGTGACCGATTTCGTGATACGCAACGATCTCCTTCTCCTTGGCGCTGAGTACGGCGTTCTTGCGCTGCGCACCGGCAATGACGGTCTCGACGCTCTCATCCAGATCGGCCTGAATGACACTGTTGCGTCCGAGACGAACGGCACGCAGAGCCGCCTCGTTGATAATGTTGGCGAGGTCAGCACCGGAAGCGCCGGAGGTTGCGCGGGCAATCGAGTTAAAGTCGATATTGCCGGACATGTGAACATCCTTAGCGTGCACCTTCAAAATTGCGATACGACCCTGCAGATCGGGCAGCTGCACCGGAATGCGGCGGTCAAAACGGCCCGGACGCAGCAGAGCCGGGTCAAGCGACTCCGGACGGTTGGTCGCCGCCAGAATAACGACGCCCTTGGTGCCGTCAAAGCCGTCCATCTCGGTCAGCAATTGGTTGAGCGTCTGCTCGCGCTCATCGTTGCCGCCCATGCCTGCGCCGTCGCGCTTTTTACCGATGGTATCAATCTCGTCGATGAACACGATGCACGGTGCTTTTTCGCTGGCCTGCTTGAACAGATCGCGCACCTTGGCCGCGCCCATGCCGACGAACATTTCGACGAACTCCGAGCCGGAGATGGAGAAGAACGGCACATGCGCTTCACCGGCAACGGCCTTCGCCAGCAAGGTCTTGCCGGTGCCCGGAGGGCCGACCAGCAGCGCGCCCTTGGGCAGCTTGGCGCCGATGGAAGCGTACTTGTTCGGGTTGTGCAGGAAGTCTACGATCTCGGTGAGGGCCTCCTTGGCTTCATCCTGACCGGCAACATCGGCAAAGGTCTTGCCGGTCTCGGTCTCGGCGTAAATCTTGGCGTTGGATTTGCCGAAGCTCATCATGTTGCCGCCCATGTTCTTCATCATCTTTTTCTGCAGCCACTGACCGACCGCGATAATGAGTACAATTGGCACAACGTAGCTGATGAGCATGCTCAGCATGGGAGAGGTCTGGGTCGGAATCTCGGCAGCAAACTTGACATTGGCCTTCAGCAAGCGGCCGACCAGCTCGTCATCCGGGAAAATGCCGGTCTTGTAGAGCGCGTCCTTGCCCTTGTCATTGGTGGCCTCAAAGGTAATTTCCTGATCCTGCTTGTCGTAGGCGATGGTCTGCACCTTGCCGTCGTCCACCATGGCGATAAACTCGTCGTAGCCGACCTCGGTAACCTGCCGCTGCAGCAGGCTCGGAAACAGCAGCCAGTTGAGCATCATAAGCACGAGCAGCATGACCGCATAATAGAAGATCAGCGGTTTTTTTGGGTTTTTCGTCCCTTTTGGGTTGTTATTCATGTGAGTTTCGTCCTTTCGAGTAAATCGTTGAGGTTTTGCTGCATCTTGCGCATCACACCACACAGGGTCTGCATTTCCTGCTCGGAGATACCCTGCTGCAGTGTCAGCGCAAAGGTTTCACAGCGGTGATGGAGCGTTTTGGCAGCAGCGTGTCCTTCATCAGACAGGTGCAGGTGCACCAGACGGCGGTCGTTCTCGTCGCGTACGCAGTAGAGCAGACCGCGTCTCTGCAGTCCGTCCACACTGCGCGTCACCAGCGGCTTGGAAACGTTCCACGCCTGTGCAATAACAGTTGCGGTGTCCTGCTCGGGCGCGTTGCGGTACAGAAACAGCAGCACGAACATCTCATTTGGCGTAAAGCCGCAGTTTTCGGTCAGCTCGCGGAAGCAGCTGCGGTACAGCTGACCCGCGTGGAACGCATCGGCGGCAAAATCATGGGGAGAGCCGGGCATGCGGTGTCCTCCTTTCAGCAAACGGTTTACTTGTAAACTATAATAGACCGAAAGCGAGCGAACGTCAATCGTCCAAATGTGAACATTCTGAAAATTCAGACATTCTCAATTCTTCATCCGAAACAAAAAAGACGCCGAGAAACTCTCAGCGTCTTTCTGCGGTTTACTTCATGGTGCCGCGGGTGCCCCAGTTGGAGAACTCGGAGTACGTCAGGTAAATGCTGTCATCGTGCAGACCGGTGTGCAGCTCGACAGCATCAAACAGTGCTTCGGTCAGTGCCTTCTTGTTCTCAAACTCGGTCGAACCGTAGCAGCGAACATCAACGTACGCCAGCTTGCGCTTCTCGCCTGCAAAGTACATGGTGTGGTTGTCGGAGATGTCAACCATCAGAGCAGCCTCGGTCTTGCCCGGAATCAGGGAGATCTTCTGGCCGATGGTCTTCTTCAGCTCGTCCTTCTGCTCGTCGGACAGGGCCTTGGAGGTGGTAACAGCAATATACGGCATGGGTATATCCTTCTTTCTTTTGGATTGGGCAATACAGCACTGCCCGTGATTTATTTTATTGTAGCACATCGGTCGCTGTTTGCGATATCGTAATCCTGCATAATTTGCAGTCGGGAAAGGTATTTAAAAATCAGCAATTTTTGACAGTGTATTTTTAAATGAACTGTGAACTTTATCAAAAACAGGTGCACAATAAGTGGATTTGTGGTATAGTATTAACAGTGAAGAAGTACAGTCCATGATCGGGTGTTGCATATGAATATCAAGTGTACGCAAAATATTTACAAAAGTGCCAATGGTGTTTCCAATGTCACCTATTATATTCTTGCTCCTGAAGGAGTAGAGGTGCGCGGTATCGTGCAGCTGTCTCACGGCATGTGCGAGTATTTTTCACGCTATACCGCATTTGCGAAGTATCTCTGCGGACTGGGCTTTATTGTCTGCGGAAACGATCATATCGGACATGGAGCATCGGTCTCACGCACGGCGGATCTCGGATTTTTTGCCGCTCGCGACGGTTGGAAGTATCTTGTTGAGGATGTCAAGCACCTGACCGACTTGATGCAGCGCCGCTATCCTGACCTGCCGTATTTCCTGCTCGGGCACTCGATGGGTTCGCTGATCGCGAGGCTGTACCTGCTCGATTACGGAGAGAAGCTGTCCGGCTGCATCCTCATCGGCACAGTCGGTCCGATCGCTGCCTCCGGCAGCATCGTACATCTTGCGGATTCGGTAGCACGCTCGCGCGGCATCACCTATCGCAGCGGACTGTTGTCCAATCTGGTGTTCAAGGGCTTCAACAGGAAAATCAAGCAGCCGAAAACCGTGTTTGACTGGCTCAGCCGCGATGAGGCGGTCGTGTCGCTCTATCAGTCGGATGAAAAATGCAATTTCGTGTTTACCGCGACCGGATTCCGCGACCTGTTTACGCTCATCACCAAGGCGAACAATCCGGTGACCTTCCGGAAAACGCCGAAGGACCTGCCGTTGCTGTTCATCTCGGGTGATAAGGACCCGGTTGGGCGGTACGGTGAGGGTGTGCGCCGTACGGTCAATCTGTACCGCGGCAACGGCGTGAGGAATATCGAGGTCATCTTTTATAAGGATGCGCGCCACGAGGTGCTCAACGAGCTTGACAGACTTGAGACCTTCGGAGATATTTCACGTTGGCTGGAGACACACCTTGCCGTAAGAGCTGCAAGGCAGGCTGTCGAGCAGGAGCCGGAAACGGCAGCGGAATAAAAATAAAACCTCTCTCAAAACGCTTGAGAGAGGTTTTTGTGCTTTTTAGGTGCGGGAAACCGCCTTGCTGTGCTGTCTGTCTTTGAAATACCGTGCATTGAGCACTGCCGAGACAACGAGCAGCACGCCTGCGATCAGCAGGATAGCAAAACCCCAGCGGATTCCCGTACGGTTAGCAGCGATGCCGATCGCGGCTGGAGCCATAGCCGCGCCGAAGCCATTGAGCGTAACGTAAATGCCCATGGAGGCCGGATAGCGCGAGAACAGGTCTCCGGCGTTGGCTACCGTTGTGCCGTACATGCCGGACATGCATAGACCCAGACCGATCGTTGCAATCGTGAGCACGGAAAGCGTGGTTCCGGTGACGAGCAGCACGAGAAATGCCGCCATGCCGAAGCACATGACCGTGATCATCTGCCACGGACGGAATTTCGCAGCGATCACACTGCACGAGAAGCGGCCGATCAGCAGCGAAACCCACAGCAGGGAAGTGATGATCTGCGCAGCGTCTGCGGCGAGCACGCCGGAATCAATGTAAAAGCTGGTCAGCCAGCCCATCATGGAAGCCTCAACAGCCTCGTAGAAAAAGCAGAGCGCTGTGCACAGCCAGAACAGCTTTTCGCGGAAAAAGCCGTAATCGGTTGCGGATTTCTGCCCGGTTTTCGTGGATTTATCATCGTCCATCTTCATGAACAGGCCGAAGATAAACGAAGCCGTCAGCAGCACAATGGAAATCTCGAGCGCAAGACGCCAGCCGTTGTCGCCGCCCAGCTTGTGGCAGGCGAGCACAGCCAGCGGAGCCACACACGCGCCGAACGCATACGCCGCGTGCATCATGTTGAGCGGAGTGGCACTGCCGTTCGCGTATTCGCTCATCACGCGGTTGTTGTAATCCGTGATAGCGCCCTTGGAAATGCCGGTCAGGAACATGGCCGCCAGCAGCCAGACCGGCGAGCCGTTGGTTAACAGCATGACAAAGCCGACCGCGAATACATAATATAGGATGAGGTACGCGCGTTTGAGTCCCCATTTGATGGCGGCCAGACCGGACAGCAGGCCGATGCCGAGATAGCCGATCGACTGTGCGGACAGCAACGTGCCGCCGATCTGGTAATCCAGCGCGTAGGCCGCGCGTAAATCCGGCAGCACAGAGCCGAGCATGATGGAGCTCAGCCCCTGTGCGAAATAAACGAGAAGCAGTTCTGCGACAACATAGCGCTTGCTGCGGCTCAGCGAGGATAGAAATGCTTTCATTGGTGTATCCCTTCGATTTGTGTGGAATATGCGGTTTTTTTGACCGCGATTATTAGTATAATCTCCTGCGGTGCGATGTACTACTAAATTCTTGCGATTTACACCTGCGAAAAGATAGCGTGTTTCTGCGGAAAACTGCTGAAACAGGCTGCGTGAGCGAAATCCTGTGCAGGGATGCTCACAGCTTTTATACAATCTTGCGATTGGGCGCAAAGAAACAGCGAACCACTATATTATGGTTCGCTGTCTGCGAATTTGCTTGTTAGATGCGGCAGGCTTCAAGAAGTTCGTTCTTGCAGCTCCACAGCTTTTTGGAAAGATCCACGAAGTAGGTCTGCGGATTTTCGAAACGCTTGATCTGATCCCACAGTGTATCGACCTCACGGATGCAGTACTTGCGGATGTCCTCAACATCCGGGCTGTTATAAATGCACTTGCCGTGCTTGAACAGCTGTACGCGCAGCGGACGAACCGTATAATCGGTAACGATACGCTGCTTCCAGGTGTAGACCGGATGGAACAGTACATACGGCAGAGAAGCGTCGATCTGCTCGTCGTGCACGGTGAGCACGTCGCCGAGCGCCTTGCCGGTCTTGTTGTCGAACAGGCGGTACACCTGCTTGAAGTGCGGTGTGGTGATCTTCTCGACGTTCTCGGAAACCTTGATCTTCGGGATGATCTCGCCGTTTTCATCCTCAACGGCAGCCAACTTGTATACGCCGCCGAATACCGGCTCGGACTTGGAGGTGATGAGCCGCTCGCCGATGCCGAACGAGTCTACGCGGGCACCCTGCACGAGCAGGTCGCGTACCAGATACTCATCAAGCGAGTTGGACGCCATGATCTGCATATCCTCGAAGCCTGCGGCATCGAGCATTTTGCGGGCCTCGATAGAAAGGTAAGCGATATCGCCGGAATCCAGACGGATGCCGCGTGCGCGGATGCCCTTTTCCGCTTCCAGTTCCTTGGCGACACGGATTGCGTTCGGCACACCGGACTTGAGTACATTATAAGTGTCAACCAGGAATACGCAGTTATCCGGATAAATATCCGCATAAGCCTTGAAGGCTTCGTACTCGCTGTCAAACATCTGCACCCAGGAGTGCGCCATCGTGCCGCCGGCCGGAATCTTGTAGTCACGGTCGGACAGAACGCAGGCCGTGCCCTGACAGCCGCCGATGTAGGCAGCGCGGGCGCCGAGGATAGCGCCGTCGTAGCCCTGTGCCCGGCGGGAGCCGAACTCAAGTACGGTACGGCCCTCTGCTGCACGCGTGATGCGGTTTGCCTTGGTGGCGATCAGGGTCTGGTGGTTGATGGTCAGCAGGATCATGGTTTCGACAAACTGTGCCTGGATCATCGGACCGGCCACCGTTACGAGCGGCTCACCGGGAAATACCGGCGTACCCTCGGGTACGGCCCATACGTCGCATTCAAACTCAAAATCGCGCAGATAATTGAGGAAGGACTCCGAGAAGCACTTGCGGTTGCGAAGATATGCAATATCCTCTTCGGAAAAATGCAGGTTATTGAAGTATTCAATCAGCTGTTCCACGCCTGCCATGATGGCATATCCGCCGCCGTCCGGTACACGGCGGAAGAACATATCGAAGTATGCGCGGCGGTTGCCGATACCCTTTTCAAAGTATCCGTTCGCCATCGTAAACTCGTAAAAGTCAGTGAGCATGGTTAAATTTCTTTCGGTCATTGCGAAAAACGCCCCTTTGCGCACTATTTTTTGTGCGCTTTTATTCATTCCGTGCAATCTGTCTTGACACAGTGCATTTATAATATAATAGTACGTTTTTACAGAAAGTGCAAGCATTATTTATCAAATTCAAATTCATAGTATGCATAAATATACAATAGAGAAAATAATTATAAATTTCACTTGCCAAATGAGTATGGCGGTAGTATAATAAAACCATCGAAAAAAACGCAGAATGCGAGGTCGAAAAACATGGAAAAGAAATATAACAAAGTTGTTCTGGCATATTCCGGCGGTCTGGATACTTCGGTACTCATTCCGTGGCTGAAGGAGCATTACGGCTGTGAGGTCATTGCGGTTTCCGGCAACGTCGGTCAGGGCACCGAGCTGGACGGTCTGGAGGAGAAGGCGCTCAAGACCGGCGCGTCCAAGCTGTACATCGAGGATCTGACCAAGGACTTCGTTGATGACTACATCATCCCGACCATGAAGGCGGGCGCAACCTACGAGCAGTACCTGCTGGGTACCTCGTTCGCTCGTCCGATCATCGCAAAGCGTATTGTTGATATTGCACTGAAGGAAGGCGCTGACGCGATCTGCCACGGCTGCACCGGCAAGGGCAACGATCAGGTTCGTTTCGAGCTGGCTATTCATGCATTTGCACCGCAGATGGACATTATCGCTCCGTGGCGTTTCTGGGAGCTGAACAGCCGTGAGAAGGAGATCGAGTATGCGGAAGCACACAACATCCCGCTGAAGATCAACAAGGAGACCAACTACTCCAAGGATAAGAATCTGTGGCACCTCAGCCATGAGGGGCTGGACCTCGAGCTGCCGTCCAACGAAGCACCGATCAACAAGCCGGGCTTCCTCGAGCTGGGCGTTTCCCCGGAAATGGCTCCGGACAAGCCGACCTATGTTACCATTCATTTCGAGAAGGGCGTTCCGACCGCAGTTGACGGCGAGAAGCTCGAGTCTGTTGCCCTGATCGAGAAGCTGAACAAGCTCGGCGGCGAGAACGGCATCGGTATCCTCGATATCGTTGAGAACCGTCTGGTCGGTATGAAGAGCCGCGGTGTTTATGAGACTCCGGGCGGTGCGATCCTGTACGCAGCACATGCAAAGCTGGAGGAGATCACCCTCGACAAGGAGACCGCACACTACAAGAATCAGGTTGCTCTCAAGTTCGGCGAACTGGTTTACAATGGCCAGTGGTACACGCCGCTGCGCAAGGCGCTCTCTGCATTTGTTGACTCCACCCAGGAGACCGTTACCGGCGATGTTAAGCTGAAGCTGTACAAGGGCAACATCATCCCGGCTTCCGTAACCTCTCCGTACAGCCTGTACTCCGAGGATATGGCAACCTTTAACGAGGATGACTGCTACGATCAGGCAGATTCCGCAGGCTTCATCAACCTGTTCGGTCTGCCGCTCAAGGTTCGTGCCCTGAACGATCAGATCCTGTACAAGAAGACCGGTGAGCATTTCCCGTCTGTTGAAAAGTAAGTAAAAGAAATCATAGGGCGGCACGCCCGTCGTGTGCCGCCCTATGAGTGTTTTGTGAGGTAACATAGATATGGCAAAATTATGGGCAGGACGTTTCCAGAAGGAAACCGATCTGGTGGTAAACGACTTTAACTCTTCCATCCTGTTTGACTGCCGCTTATATAAGGAAGATATCACCGGCTCTATCGCGCACGCTACCATGTTGGGTAAGCAGGGTATCATCGAGGAGCATGAGGCCGAAAAGATCGTCGAGGGTCTTAAGGGCATTCTGAAGGATATCGAGGACGGCAAGGTTGAGTTCTCGCTCGATTACGAGGACATCCACATGAACGTCGAGCAGCTGCTGACCGAGCGCATCGGTGATACCGGCAAGCGTCTGCACACCGGCCGTTCGAGAAACGATCAGGTTGCACTCGATATGCGTCTGTACGTCAAGAAGGAGATCAAGGAGATCATCAAGCTGATCCTCGGCTTCATGAAGGCACTGACCGCAAAGAGCCGCGAGAATCTTGATGCGGTTATGCCGGGCTACACCCATCTGCAGCGCGCACAGCCGACGACCTTTGCACACTATATGATGGCGTATGCCAACATGCTCAAGCGCGACGTATCCCGCCTGCAGGACTGCTGCGAGCGCATGGACGAAATGCCGCTTGGCTCGGGCGCACTGGCTTCGACCACTTATCCGATCGACCGTGACTTCGTTCGTCAGCAGCTTGGCTTTGCCCGCCTGACCGACAACTCGCTCGACGGCGTATCCGACCGTGACTACTGCGTGGAGCTGCTCTCCGCGCTGTCCATCCTGATGATGCACCTGTCTCGTCTGTCCGAGGAAATTATTTCGTGGTGCTCGTGGGAGTTTAAGTTTGTCGAGCTGGACGATGCGTACTCCACCGGCTCGTCCATCATGCCGCAGAAGAAGAATCCGGACGTCTGCGAGCTGATCCGCGGCAAGACCGGCCGTGTTTACGGTGCGCTGACCACCATGCTGACCGTACTCAAGGGTCTGCCGCTGGCGTATAACAAGGATATGCAGGAGGACAAGGAGGCTGTATTCGGCGCTATCGACACCGTAAAGCAGTGCCTTGAGGTATTTACGCCGATGTTCTCCACCATGACGCTGCGCCGCGACAACATGCGCAAGGCAGCCTCCCGTGGCTTTATCAACGCAACCGACTGCGCCGACTACCTGACCAAGAAGGGTGTTCCGTTCCGCGATGCGTACAAGACGGTCGGCCGTCTGGTCAACCAGTGTATCAAGGCCGATGAGACCCTCGAGACCATGACCATGCGCGACTTTGCAGCAATTTCCAACAAGTTCGGCGACGACGTATACGACGCACTCGACCTGCGCACCTGTGTTGCTGAGCGTAAGGTCATCGGCGGCCCGGCTCCGCAGGAAGTAACCCGCCAGATTGATAAAATTGACAAGTTCATCGCGGAGGTTGAGGACGATGAAGCCTAAAATTTACATCGACGGCAAAGAGGGCACGACCGGTCTCCAGATTTACGAGCGCCTCGGCGGCCGCGACGACATCGAGCTGCTGCTCATCGATGAGGATAAGCGCAAGGACACCGAGGAGCGCCGCAAGTTCCTCAATGCAGCCGACATTGCGTTTCTGTGCCTGCCGGATGCGGCGGCGAAAGAGGCGGTTTCGCTCATCGAGAATGATACCACCCGTGTCATCGATGCATCGACCGCGCATCGCACCGACCCGGACTGGGATTACGGCTTTGCTGAGCTGTCCAAGGCGCACCGCGAAGCCATCAAGAACTCCAAGCGCGTTGCCAATCCGGGCTGCCACGCAAGCGGATTTATTTCCTCGGTTTACCCGCTGGTAGCAAACAGTATCATTGCCGAGGACACCGCGCTCACCTGTGCTTCGCTGACCGGTTACTCCGGCGGCGGCAAGAAAATGATCGCGGAGTATCAGGACGAGAACCGCGATCCGCGACACGATTCCGAGCGCATTTACGGTCTGAACCTGCACCATAAGCACCTGCCGGAGATGGGCTACATCTGCGGTCTGACGCAGGCGCCGGTGTTCGTGCCAATCGTAGGTGACTTTTACAAGGGTATGGCCACCACAGTTATGCTCCCGGGCGTAGATGCACATCTCGTGCATGCGACGCTCACCAGGCACTACGAGGGTCAACAGCTTGTCACCGTGGCGCCGTTCGGCGGGGAAGAGCCGATGATCTACGCCAACACGCTGGCCGGTCACGACAGCTTAAAGCTCATTGTCTGCGGCCACGAGGAGCAGACGATCGTCACCGCGCTGTTTGACAATCTCGGCAAGGGCGCTTCGGGCGCTGCCGTGCAGAATATGAATATCATGCTCGGTCTGGATGAAACGACCGGCTTAAACCTCTGATTTCAGCAGGAGGAAACAGTTATGAAGATTATCGAAGGCGGCGTTTGCGCCGCAAAGGGCTTTAAGGCGGGCAGTGTGCGCTGCGGCGTCAAGGAAAGCCGCACGAATGACGATACCGCAATCATTTTCAGCGAATGCGAATGCACCGCGGCTGCCACCTACACGATGAACCGTGTCAAGGCGGCTCCGCTGTATGTTACCATGGAGCACCTCGAGGACGGCGTAGCACGCGCGATCGTTGCCAATGCGGGCAACGCGAACGCCTGTGCACCGGACGGTATGGAGAACGCCCGCCGCATGGCAAAGGCAGCTGCTCAACTGCTCGGCGTTGCGGAAACCGACGTTGCCGTTGCATCCACCGGTGTTATCGGCCAGCGCCTGAACATCGAGTGCATCGAGGAGCACCTTCCGGAGCTTAAACTGGAGGACAATGCCTCCGAAAAGGCCAACCGTGCCATCATGACCACCGACACCAAGCCCAAGACGGCGGCTGTCGAGTTCACCATCGGTGGCAAGACCTGCCGCATCGGCGGCATCTGCAAGGGCAGCGGCATGATTCATCCGAACATGGGCACTATGCTGTCCTTCATCACGACCGACTGCGCCATCACGCATGAAATGCTGACTGATGCACTTCAGGAGAACGTAAAGAAGACCTACAACCGTGTAACGGTTGACGGCGACACCTCCACCAACGATATGTGCATCGTGCTCGCAAACGGCATGGCAGGCAATACACTCATCGAGTGGCAGGACGAGGAATATCAGGCGTTCTGCAAGGCACTCAACGAGGTCAACACCCGCCTGGCGCGCCAGATCGCTGCAGACGGCGAAGGCGCAACCAAGCTGGTTACCTGCACCGTTAAGAACTCCCGCTCCGAGGAAGCAGCTGAGCGACTGGCCAAGGCTGTTGTCGGCTCCAATCTTGTCAAGGCGGCCATGTTCGGCGCAGATGCAAACTGGGGACGCGTGCTGTGTGCAATGGGTTATTCCAAGGCACCGTTCCGTCCGGAGTACGTTTCTGTGGCGTTCGAGTCCGCTGCAGGCAGCGTAGCAGTCTGCGACAAGGGTGCTGCTCTGGATTTTGATGAAGATCTGGCGAAAAAGGTGCTCTCCGAGAACGAGGTTACCATTGCGGTTGACGTAAATGAGGGCGAGGACAGCGCTACTGCATGGGGCTGCGATCTTACTTACGATTACGTTAAGATCAACGGTGATTACAGAACTTGATTCTTAAAAACGAAGAAAACTCCCGATAAAGGAACGAATTAGTATGGATACTCAACTTGATGCGGAGCTGCGTGCCAATATTCTGGTCGAAGCGCTTCCGTATATTCAGGAATATTACGGTCAGACCGTTGTTGTAAAATACGGCGGCAACGCAATGATCAACGAGGAGCTGAAGGACGCGGTCATCCACGATCTGGTACTGCTCAATCTGGTCGGCGTCAAGGTCGTTATCGTACACGGCGGCGGCCCGGAAATCAATGAAATGCTGGGAAAGATCGGCAAGGAGAGCAAGTTTGTCAACGGTCTGCGCTACACCGATCGTGAAACCATGGATATCGTCCAGATGGTGCTGTGCGGCAAGGTCAACAAGGACCTTGTAACCCTGATCGAGAAGGCAGGCGGCCGCGGCATCGGTCTCGGCGGCATGGACGGCGGCCTGTTTCAGGCGAAGCGCCTGACCGACCGCTCGGGTACGGATTACGGCTACGTCGGCGACATTATGGATGTAGACCCGTCTCCGGTTATCGACGTGCTGCAGCAGGGCTATATTCCGGTCGTTTCGACCGTTGCACAGGGCATCGACGATGAAACCAACTACAACATCAACGCTGATACCGCAGCCAGCAAGCTGGCAGTTGCACTCGGTGCAAAAAAGCTGATTCTGCTGACCGACGTACGCGGTTTGATGCAGGACATTAACGATCCGGACAGTGTCATTCACCGTCTCAAGGTGTCCGAGGTGCCGAAGCTGGTGCGCGACGGCATCATCAAGGGCGGCATGATCCCCAAGGTAGACTGCTGTGTTGAGGCAGTCCGCAAGGGCGTTGAGCGTGCCACCATTCTGGATGGCCGTGTCAAGCATTCGATTCTGATCGAGCTGCTTTCCAAGGTCGGCGCAGGCACTATGTTTCAGTAATTGAGAATTGAAAATGGAGAATGGAGAATGATTCGCTCCGTATCTCCGATAAAAGGTGATACCCTATGACTTACAATGAATTAAAAAGCGAAGAAAATAAATATGTAATGAACACCTATGGCCGTTTCCCGATTGCGCTGGACCACGGCGAGGGTGCGACTCTGTGGGACGTTGAGGGCAAGAAGTACATCGATCTTGCTTCCGGCATCGGTGTAAACTGTCTGGGTTATGCCAATCCGGCAATCATTGACGCGATCGATAAGCAGGCGCACAAGCTGATGCATGTTTCCAACCTGTTCACCACCGAGCCGATGGTTCAGGTTGCCAAGAAGCTGGTAGAAAAGACGCATCTGGGCGGCAAGGTATTCTTTGCCAACTCGGGCGCCGAGGCAAACGAGGGTGCCATCAAGCTGGCACGCAAGTACTCGTTCGACAAGTATGGTGAGGGCCGCTTCAAGGTGCTGACGCTCATCAATTCCTTCCACGGACGTACCGTAACCACGCTGAAGGCCACCGGTCAGGAGCGTTTCCACAACTATTTCTTCCCGTTTACCGAGGGCTTTGATTACGCGGTTGCCAACGACATCAAGTCGGTACGCGCAAAGGCGGACGATATGACCTGCGCCATCATGATGGAGCTGATTCAGGGCGAGGGCGGTGTCCTGCCGCTTGACCGCGAGTTCGTCAAGGAGGTAGAGAAGCTCTGCCGCGAGAAGGATATGCTGCTCATCATCGACGAGGTGCAGACCGGTATCGGTCGTACCGGCAGCCTGTTTGCTTTCCAGCAGTACGACATCAAGCCGGATGTTGTCACTATGGCAAAGGGTCTTGGCGGCGGCATGCCGATCGGCGCCGTCATGGCGGCGGATACCTGCTGCAACGTCCTGACGCCGGGCACACACGCGACCACCTTCGGCGGTACGCCGATTGTTTGCTCCGCAGCAAACGTCGTGCTCGATACTGTCGGTGACGGCCAGTTCCTGATGAAAGTACGCGAAAAGGGCGAGTACCTTCGCAACGGCATCCTGTCCCTTGGCTCGCCGAATATCAAGGGTGTGCGCGGCATGGGTCTCATGCTCGGCATCATCGTTGAGGAAGGAAAGCACTCTGTGTTTGCCAATAAGCTGATCGAAAACGGCGTTCTGGCGATCACCGCCGGCAAAAATGCCGTTCGTCTGCTCCCGCCGCTCACCATTTCGAAGGAAGAGATGGATGAAGCACTCGCTATCATGGCAAAGGTATTTTAATCAAAGGTCTTGACAATTAGTAATTAACGTGATTATCGCACTGGTGCAGCAGCACCCAAATAATTACTAACTACTAATTATTCATTGCTAATTTGCAGAAAGGGTTTATTACAATGAAGCATTTACTGAAGCTGCTTGACTGCTCCACCGAGGAGATCATCGGTCTGCTCGATCTGGCGGATCAGCTCAAGTATGAGAGAAAACACAACATTTCCCATCGTCACCTGGAAGGCAAGAGCCTTGGCATGATCTTCCAGAAGTCCTCCACCCGTACCCGTGTTTCCTTCGAGACTGGCATGTATCAGTTGGGCGGTCAGGCGCTGTTCCTGTCCAACCGTGATCTGCAGATTGGCCGCGGTGAACCGGTACAGGATACGGCCCGCGTGCTGAGCCGCTATCTGGATGGCATCATGATCCGCACCTACGAGCAGAAGGAAGTAGAGGATCTGGCAAACTACGGCTCTATTCCGATCATCAACGGTCTGACTGATTTCTGCCATCCGTGTCAGGTTCTGGCGGACCTCATGACCATCCGCGAGAAGTTCGCAGTCCTCGAGGGCCTCAAGCTGTGCTACATCGGCGACGGCAACAACATGGCCAACTCGCTGATCGTCGGTGGTCTCAAGACCGGCATGAAGGTTTCCATCGCAACGCCGGTGGACTACCGTCCGGACGCTGAGGTTATGGCATTCGCAGAGCCGAACCCGAACTTCTTCATCACCGATGACCCGATGAAGGCTGCTGAGAACGCAGACGTTGTTATCACTGATACATGGGCGTCCATGGGTCAGGAAGCCGAGAAGGAAGTCCGCATGAAGGCATTCCAGGGCTATCAGGTCAATGATGAGTTGCTGGCTGCTGCAAAGCCGGGCTGCATGGTGCAGCACTGCCTGCCGGCCTACCGTGAGCAGGAGATCACCACCAAGGTGTTCGAGGAGCACGCAAACGAAATTTTCGAGGAAGCAGAAAACCGCCTGCACGCACAGAAGGCCGTTATGGTTACTCTGATGAGCAGCAAGGAAGACTGATTTCTGATAAAAAGCCGCTTTCGCAAGGGAAGGCGGCTTTTATGTTTTTTCTTGCTGAAGTGTTGACAAGTCTTTTACTGGCGACTATAATAGCAGTATAAATAAATCAGTTCTGTTTCAGGGCGGAGTGAAAGTCTCCACCGGCAGTATACAGGCTTCGAGCCTGATAGTCTGCGAGCCGCAAGGCATGATGGGTTAGAATCCCAACCGACGGTTATAGTCCGGATGAGAGAAACAGATGTACCTATCGCTACGTCTGTATGCCTCTGGAGCAATCCAGGGGCTTGTTTTATTTATGGAACAGGACTCCTGAAAGGGAGAAAAACAGCAATGACAAAAACCAGCAAAATCACCTACACCGCAATTTTTGCGGCTATCGCAACCGTGCTGATGTACTTTGAATTCCCGATTCCGTTCATGCCGCCGTTCCTCAAGGTGGATCTGTCCGGCGCAGTCGTGCTCATCGGTGCGTTTATCTTCGGCATCGCTCCGGCGATCACGATGATCGGCATCAAGGACATCATTCATCTGACCCAGACCCAGACCGGCGGCTCCGGTGAGGTCGCAGATTTTCTGATGCTTTCCACGCTCGTTGTTATCGCCGTGCTGCTGTACCGCGGTCACAAGAGCCGCAAGATGGCTGTCCTCGGCTGTGCAGCCGGATCGGTCGCTATGGCCTGTGTCGGTATGCTGACCAACTATTTTCTTATCATTCCATTTTATTCGCAGGTTATGCCGCTGCAGGCTATCTTTGATGCATGCAACGCGATCAACCCGTATGTGACCGGCATGCAGGGCTATCTGCTGCTCGGCGTTCTGCCGTTCAATCTCATCAAAGGCGCAATCCTGACTGCGATTACCATGCTTGCCTACAAGAAGCTGAGCGTGTTCATCAAGTCCAAGCAGATCGAATTGCACCACTCCAGACAGCGTGTCGGCTAAGTAAAAAACGAAGGTGCTCTCCAGCAAACGGAGAGCACCTTTTTGTTCAATAATCGCAAACAGTGCGGCAATATCTATGATTTCGACAAAGATCTGTATACGAATTGACAAAATGCGTGACCAAGATTATATCACATGCGTGCATCTAATAGACTCGGTCCCGTCAAGATTTGTGCGCAAAAATGTTTGCAGGTTCTCCGGCTGAGTGAAGTCAGCCGGCAATGAAGGCGTCGTCCAGCGCTGTCTCCGAGTGCTTCATGTTCATATATTTTTTCTGCCCCACTGCGTGCCCGCCACATGGCGAAGCCAAGCGCAGACCAGCATCAGAGCAGAGTTGCCGTCAGGGAACGTCCCCACCACGCGGGTTCTGCGGCGGATCTCACGGTTCAGCCGCTCGATCACATTGTTGGTGCGGATGCGCGTCCAATGCTCACTGGGAAAATCGCAGTAGGTCAGCGTCTCCTCAATGCCGTCCTCGACCTTCTTGGCAGCCTCCTTCAGCTTCATGGCGCGCAGTCCGGCAACGACTGCTTTAGCCTTCTCGCGGAATGTCTTTTTGCTCTCCTGGGCGTGGATCGCCTTGAGCATTTTTGCCACAATTTTGACCTTGGATTTAGGCAAAACAGAGAAAACATTGCGATAGAAATGCACTGTGCAGCGCTGGTATTTGGCGTCTGGGAACACCTCGCCCACGGTCTCCAGCATCCCCATGCACTTGTCACCGACGATGAGTTTTACGCCGTCCAAGCCGCGTCCGCGGAGCCACTGAAAGAAGCTGACCTAGCTGGCCTTATCCTCTTTCATTCCCTCGGCGGCGCCTAAAACCTCATGGAAACCGTCATCATTCACGGCGATTGCCACCAGAATGGCTACATTTTCATACTCTCCGCCCCAGTTGCGGCGCGGATAGATGCCGTCCACGTAGACATACGGATAGCGCCCGCCCTGTAACGGGCGGTTGCGTCAGTCCTCGATATGGACGTAGGCTTTCTTGTTCGGTTCACTGATGATGGCGGGCGAGACCTTGCTGACCCACAGCGCCTCGGTGATGTCCTCTACCCGGTGCACGGAAACACGCCTGCCAGGTACATCTCGATGAGGGCCTCCTCCACGCTGCTCTCCCGGCGGCGATACCGTTCGATGATGGCAGTCTCGAAGGATACGCCCTTGAGTCGCGGCATATGGAGCGTGACGTCACCAGAGGCGGTGGTGAGATTCCGGTCATAGTGGCCGCTTGCGGTAGCCCTGACGGTCTCGCTGCGTTCGTAGCGGGCAGCCTGTCTCAGGGACTCCGTCTCCTTTTCCGGCAGCTCATTCAGGGTTTCCTCCACGCTGCTGCGGACCAATTCCTTGTTTTTCCCCTTGATGATTTCCTCATTCAGCTGTACAATTTTCTCGGACATAGTTTGTTGTCTCCTTTCAGAATGGTGTGTGGTAACTTCATTCTACCAGAGCCTGCAAACTATGTCTTCTTTTATGCGGTTTTCAATTTGCGCAACTTATTGTACCTTATCATATGAATTAGGAAGAATAGCATGGCTTTATGGAGATCAAGTTCGCAAAAGCAAACAGAAAATAGACAAGCCATCAGGGCTCCTGCAAAATGATAGTTGTCGAAAAAATCATGATGTAAAGGAGAGACCCTAATGGCACACAAATAGAATACCACAAATCTGACAGAATTGCTACTGCAATGTGTGACGCAACCGGATCCGATGCTGAGTATGGCTGGAATGGCTATGCACAGAGCTGATGGAGGCAGAGGTCGATCAGCAGCTAGGCGCAGAGAAAAGTCAACGCACGGACGGAAGAAGCGGCTACCGCAGCGGTTATCGTCCTCGTCGTTTGGATACCCGAATGGGCACGATGTACCTCATGGTACCCAAGGTTCGTCAGGGCGGCTACATTCCGTTCTTCGTTAATCGCTCCCTCGCTGATACAGTATACCCGGTTCTCCGGGTGGACGCACTGTGCGAAAAAGTTCGTGTAGATGGCAGAATTGTCAGCATGGCGGTGCTTATCGTGCGCGGTGTGGACGAAAATGGCCGCAGAGATATTATCGCGCATATGATGTGATCGACTCCTATGCCAAACGCTTTCCGAAAGCGGTTCAGTGCCTTGAAGACGGATTGGAAGATTCTCTGGCCTTCTATGCATTTCCAATGCTGGATGCGTGAAAAATCTCATCTTCCAACATGATTGAGAGATTGAATCGTGAAATCCGGAGACGTACCAGCGTGATTGGAATCTTTCCGAATAAAAGTTCCTATGTTCGTCTGGTGACAACGTATCTCATGGAATACGCCGAGGACTGGTCTGCTTCCAGAGTAAATATACAGCGCTCGTGTTTTTCGTCTTATTATTGCTCATCAACGGCGCAGCTCTGTGAAAAGCTTCACGGTGTTTTCTTGCACTTATAGAATATTTATACGAAACGCAGATAAATGAACGCATAGTCATTAAACGAAAAATATTAGACAGTATATATGGAAATGACATAATAGAGAATTGGTAGTCGTTTTTAAGATAATAACATAAATATGCAAATATGAATATTCTGTCGAATAAAAGGCACACTGCATAAGCGGATGAGACGCGAAGAAACAGACTAACGACTGGCTGCGCCTTTATGGAAAATGCTGAATATTATGTGTCGAATTTTGTCGATTAAAATATTGACGCATGCGAAACCTCGTGGTAAGCTGAATAAAAATATGTGTGTTCTCTGCGAAAAATTGTGCAGAGTGCAGTGAACGAAGCGCACGCAATCGTCAAATCCCAGCTTGCGGGTCAGGAGGAAAACGTGAAACGTTTTAAAACGGCATTTTCTGTGGTCTTGGCGCTCTCGATGGCGCTCGGCATGGTAGTCGTTCCTGCGGGAGCGGCCGACGGTACTTATCAGAATGCGGTTTATCCGGAACGGATATGTAGAAAGGCTCAACCAACTACATCAATCCGAATCAATCGAAATGGTACACCCGTAGTTGAAAAGTCGATTACTGTTTCGATTCCAACTGGTGATGAGCCATACAAGGATATGTATACGGCGGATGCACTTTTCCAGGATCTGACGGTCAACCACGAAGCAACATGCAATATTTCATTGTATGCAGAAGATAAAACAATAGTGGACGAAAACACGAATAATGGTGTCACATTTCGTAGGGAAGAAGAACCAAATAAGCAGACAAACAAAATAGATGTGCGCTGGGACATGATTGTTACTTGTAATGCAAAAGCAGGGCAAACATATCATATGAAAGCCGAGTGTAATGGTTTATCTGACGAACTCGAGATTGTTTTAATCTCAGAAGAAGGTTCAAAAGAAGAAACACCGATTATAGACTGGATTACGTCGGCTAAGGGCACATACGGCCAGACCTGGAATGAAATGGTTGATGCTTCCGGCTGCAGTGCAACGCTGAATGGCACAGAACTGCCCGGCACATTCGAGGTCGTAAACGGTGATACCGTCCCGAATATCGGGGACAAATATCGGCTCAAATTTGCGTCGGAGGACGGCAAGTACATCGTGGAAAGCGAGGAGTATTCTGCAGAAATCCAACCGAAAGCGCTTACAATTACGGCGGAAAGTGCAGAGAAAGTGTACGATGGCGAACCTCTGGTGAGAAATTCGTACATGGCAGACGGGCTGGTAAACGACGATGAAATTACCAAGGTTATAGTATCTGGAACACTGACCGATGCTGGAGAAATGTCAAATGTGCCAAGTGGCGCGAAAATATGCAGAAATGATACAGATAAGACGGGAAATTATGCAATTACTTACGTCAATGGTACGTTGAAAGTTACTCCGCGGGATATTGCGGACGCGCAGATTGATATGAAGCAGACCGAGTATGTGTATGACGAAAGTGCGCATAATCCTAAGCCGATCGTTATGATAAATGGCAAAGAATTGTTAAAAGGCACGGATTTTGAGCTTTCCTACGCTAATAATGTGAACAGAGGTACGGCAACGTTGACAATTAACGGCAAGGGTAATTACACCGGAAAAGTTGAGAAAACGTTCCAAATCACGCCGAAAATGCCGGAAAAGGACGTGGATTACAAAGTTGCGCTGCCTGCGGATCTGATATATGACGGCAAGCCATGTGAGGCGTCTGTGTGGACGAAAACAGGCGTTGGCGAGGTCGCAGTTTGGTACAACGACAGCACGGCTTTGCCGGTTCATGCCGGAACTTACAACGTGGCGGTCGAGATTGCATCGAGTGATAACTTTTCTGCGGTCAAACGGATGGATATCGGCAGTTTTTCAATCAATAGGCGCACGATTTCTTTGGATACAGCAGTGCTGAAAATCGAAGACAAGACATACAACGGACGCGATGATGATGCGCAGATTAGCGGTCTGGCGTTCAGCAACCTACCGGATGGCGCGGTACTGAGTGAGGGCACGGATTACACACTCGCTACGCGCTACGCATCTGCTGAAGCCGGCGAGAGGGACGTGACGATTGCAGTTACACTTACGAATGAAAATTACACGCTGAAAGACGGAAACTGCATCGTAAAAGGTAAAATCCTGCCTAAAACAGTCGAACTTGTTGTAATTGCGAAGGATGCAGTTTATACCGGCCTGCCGTACAGCGAGGGCAATCTGACCTGCTCGGGCACGTCCGCGCCGACGTATCGCTACTACGCCGACAGCAACGGCGCAAAAAGCAATCAACTGGACGGTGCACCGATCAACGCTGGAACTTACTGGGTGGAAGCGTATGCGCCGGAAACGAGCAGTACGGCTTCCGCAACCTCGCAAGCGGTTCGGTTTCATATTGAAAAAGCGCCGCTGTGTATTCGTGCTAAGGGTAAAACCATAACCTATGGAGAAACGTTAAGTGATAATGGTGCGGAAATCAATGGATTCGTGAACAATGAGAACGAAAACGTGCTTTCGGGTCTGAACTATGCGTTTGACTATGCGCAGTTTAGCAATATTGGAACTTACACGATTATTCCGATGGATGCAAAAGCCGAAAATTACAAAATTACATACGAAAACGGCGTGTTGAACGTACAGCCGAAGCCTGTTGAGATAAAATGGAACGGCGAGAGTGTTTTCTATTATGATGGCACACCGAAGTTGGTCACGGCAGAAGCGATTGGCGCGGTGAACGGAGATGCGCTTACTGTCATAATCGAGGACGGCAGCCGGACCGAAATCGGGTCGTACACCGCACGCGCGGTCGCTCTGGCAGGCGGAAAGGCGGGCAACTATGTGCTGCCCGAGGCACAAGCTTTCTCGTTTCAGATCAAGAAGGCGCTCGAGACGGCAGCTGTCACGCCGAGTACCGTTACTGCCGTAATCGATGGCCTGACGATTCGACTGACCGGCTTTGCGACCGAGCCGATCACGGTTTCTGCGCCGGATGCCGTGGCCGCGGGCGATACGCTGACCATCCATGGCGTGACGTACACGATCGACCGTTCTGCAGTGGACGTGCGCCGCGCGGAGATCACGTTCGTGTTTGCGGACAGCAGTGCGCAGACCAGCGTTTACGGCGCGGGAGATATCGGAACGGCGTTTCCGACCGACGGCAAGCGAGGATACACGTTTGACGGGTGGAAAATCGGTGATAAAACGTACACGACGCTGACAGAGGAAGCACTTACTAAACTGAACGGCACGCAGACTGCAGCACCGGTGTTCACCGCTCAGCAGAGTGGCGGAACGAGCGGCAGTGGTGGTGGCGGCGGTCCGGTCCGCACGCCGACTGGTGCGGTGACTGCGGCTAAGAGCGAGCACGGCGAGGTCTCAATCACGCCGAAAAACGCAGCCAAAGGCAGCACAGTGATGATTAAAGCTGTGCCAAAGGAAGGCTATGCGCTCAAAACAATCGCGGTTACTGACCAGAGCGGCAAGCAGGTCGCAGTGACGGAGAAGGACGGTCGGTTTACATTCGTCATGCCTGCGTGCAATGTCACGCTTACGTCTATTTTCGAGAGACAGCCTGCTCAAAATGTGAGCTTTGATGACGTCAAGCCAACCGAGTGGTACGCCGATGCCGTGCGCTGTGTTGTGGAAAAGGGTCTGATGAGCGGCACAGGTACGGATGCGTTCTCGCCGGATGGCACGACCACTCGCGGTATGCTGATGACGATTCTCGCACGGTACGCGGGTGCGGATACGACCGGCGGTGCAAGCTGGTACGAGAAGGGCATGGCGTGGGCGCAGTCGGCAGGCATTTCGGATGGCCGCGCGCCGGAGGCTGGCATTACACGAGAGCAGCTCGTCACCATGCTGTACCGCTATGCGGATGTCCCCGAAGCCGGCGGCACACTGGATGCCTTTACAGACGCAGATACCGTCAGCGCCTACGCGGTCGATGCGATGCGATGGGCGGCAGCGAACGGAATCGTCAACGGCTCGCACGGCAGGCTGAATCCACAGGGGAATGCCACCCGCGCACAGGTCGCGGCAATGCTGATGCGGTTCTGTGAAAAGATGGAACGATAATACATTACGCCGCGCATGTCGGAGAACGCTGTGCGCGGCGTAAATTTTCGGGTCTAAAAATTTTTTGGAATTTTTTCAGAAAATGTGTTGACAGATTCGTAATTCTGTTATATACTAAACAAGTCGTCAGGGATAAGACAACAACAACGACGACAACGACCCGATGGAAGTTTAGCTCAGCTGGGAGAGCATCTGCCTTACAAGCAGAGGGTCACAGGTTCGAGCCCTGTAACTTCCACCAACAGAAAAGCTTCTAAACCGTGTGGTTTGGGAGCTTTTTCTTATTAAAATTTAACTTTTTATGCACTCTACACGGTTAATGGGTAGAGTGTATTTTTTTGTAAAATGCGCTGCATCAGGCTATTTTCGCTGTTTGATGTGTCACCTGATGTGTCACCTGTTTCCAACGGATTTCTTCTTTTCCTTACGTTGCTGTGCGTGCTGGAAGTTGATAACCTTGAGCGATGCCTCGGCAAAGGCATCGACGGACAGGTGAGTGTAGATCTGCGATGTCATGGCAATCGACTGGTGACCCAGAAGATCCTTTGCAACATTAAGCGGGACACCGGCGGACTGCAGGTCGGTCGCATAAGTATGCCGCAGGCAGTACGGCGTGAGATCGTCAGCCACGACGGACGTTTCCGGGTCGATTGCGCTGATAGCCATCTGCGCGCCCATATCCAGATCAAGCGCCTGCTTGAACGAGCGCCACATCTGCTTCATGGACGTTTCGGTATGCGGTCTGCCGGTAGTCGGCTGCGTAAAAAGACAGCCGCTACTCTTTTCTTCGACCTTGTGCCAGAGATCGCGCGGTCTTTACCCGGACGGAGTACCGCTTGCCATTATAGCTAAACGTTTTGCGGAAACATCCGTCTAATGTATTTGTTTTTATTGTAAAACATCTTTGGTTGTAAAATAAGAGGGTAGAATGCACTCGCTAACGCTCATCGGTTGCAGCCGGTGGGCGTAATTTTTATATTTAGAACGCGCGTATCAGTACGCGCGGGATACCGATAATACGGTATCTTTCCGGGTCGGTGCCCTCGATCCGTCTGGGCGGGTAAGACGGGTTTCAGGGGCACAAGCTCCAGCCAATCCTCGCTCTGAACGTAGTTGATGCGTTTGATGGTCATTTCGTCATCGCCATAGCTGATGATTCCGATTTCGCCGCTGTGGTTCATGGTGTTCTGCTTGAGCACCAGCACGATATCACCATCACGGAAATCAGGATACATACTGTCACCGCGGACATGCATGGCGCAGAAATCCTCCAGCTTGCGGCCATTGAGATAGGTGTCGGGAACTTCGACCATTTACTCTTTTGATTCTTTCTCCTAATGTCAGAACAAACACCCTCACTTTGTATCAAACATTCGATTGGTTGTGATTAGTGTACCACCTGCGTGGTTATAAATCACACAAGGAGGTGTAAAACATAAACGCCTGAACCAATCAGGAACTCCGTCAGGGGGGCAAGAACGACCTGATGCGGATGTATTCGAACATGGTATTGCTGACACTGGAGCAAGTCGCAAAAATCTACGGTTTTACCGACAAGCACAAAGCCAAGCGCATAATCGGCGCACCGAGAGTGTCCGGCGAGCATCGCGTGATGTACTATCTTGGCGACGTTGCGACCGACATCGTCAAGCGGCGTATTGGCATTGTACGATAAAATGCACAAGAAAGAAGAAGATTCAATGTAAAACAACAACTTCGCAGCCAATCTGGCTGCAGTCGAGAAGCACAGCTGCGGCATCAAGCCGAGCAAGCGTCTTTACTTCTGCTGGACGGAGGAGCAGCTCGAGCAGCTGGTCGCTCTGTGGGATACGACGTCAAGAACCTGTGAAAGGGCAACCGTCTGCAGATACGCTATCCGGTCATCTACGGCGGCGACGGCACCCGACCATCCGGTGAGCCGTTCGTTCTGGAGTGCAAGGGGCACTGGGTCACAAGCAGAAGCCGCAGTGCGTGCATATTTCCAACGTCCATGCCGACCTGCTGCCGACTGACGTTTACCCCGGTATATATGCCTGCGTGACCGTCAACTTCTTCCCGTATGATGCTTCCGGCAACCGCAGCGTAGGCTTCGGTCTGGGCAACGTGTGCAAGACCCGCGACGGCGAACCGCTCGGCAGCCGTGCAAATGCTGTACGGCAGCATACCCCGGTACGCTTTCGCAGTTGGTGTGGACGGCACTGGTGCCCGAGCCCCGGCTACAAATTCGTGGACGCGGACTTTTCCGCTATCGAGGCGCGTGTGGTTGCGTGGCTTGCGGGCGAGAAATGGGTCTTGTAGGTTTTTCGCACGCACGACAAGATCTACGAGGCAACCGAAATCCCGTACACGCGAGTGCATTACCAAGAATGAGGTGAACTACATCAAACTGCGGTCGTTGGAACGGGCAGGCTTTATGATCGGGTATGACCCGATTCGCAAGCTGCTGAGCGTCACCGTGCAGGAGCTTGCCGATCTGGAGGAGCAGACCATCGAGTATCTGCTGCGGTATCAATCAGTACGGTGAGGACCTCGTGAAGAAGCTGGCGAAGGCTATGGAGAAGTAAAGCGAAACCCCTCTGGGAACTGGTTTTATATCGGCTCTCAGAGGGGTTGTTTTTTTATTCGGTTGGCTGCGGCGTATCTCCGTCAAAGATTACATGAGCAAAGCGGAAACGCTGCGTAACATCAGGGTACTTCTTGTGATCCACCTCGGAGGCGAACATATCATACGGCCGCGCATAAATTTTGAAGTCGCCGTAGAGCGCCTGATAGATCACCAGCGGTTCGCCGGTTTCCGTGTGCGTGGCGATAGCGAGTACCTGATACAGCTTATTCTTAAAGTGTAAGTATTTTTCACCGACCAGAATTTTTCTTGAAGCCATTCATATTTCCTCCAATCCTATGTTTTTAGTATAACAGAGATGAGGGCAAAGAAAAAGAGCACACCCGCAATCGGGTATGCTCTATTCTGATGGCTAACGCGAAAATATTCCGAACTACGAAAAAGAGTTCGTATCTTCGCGTTATGGTGGACGATAAGAGATTCGAACTCTCGACCTCTGCGATGCGAACGCAGCGCTCTCCCAACTGAGCTAATCGCCCGAATATTTACATTTTTGCCAATAAAAGCAATTCGAACAAACTCAACTAAACAGAGAAGAATGGGGACTGCTTTCTGCGCCGCTTCCGCTCCCAAACTGAGCTACAAGCCCGAATATATGTTGTCAAGAAAAGTGTTTTGACCAAACTCAACAGAACAGGGAAGACGGAGACTGCTTTCCGCACTGCTTGCAACTGCGCTAATCGCCCAAATGTCAACTTTTTGCAAGCAATTTACCGATCAAACCGAACTCTATTCGTTTAATTCGCTAAACTACCCTTGACAATTATTAATTATAACGGTAGAATAATTTCATGTCAAGCACTTTTTTCGGGTGCAAAGCAAAAACAGCGTGCAGCAGCCAGCTGTGCCAAAAGGAGAATTTAACATGAAAAACAGCGAAAAAACAATGGAAAAGATCGTAGCGCTCTGCAAGGGCCGTGGCTTCGTATACTCCGGCTCGGAGATTTACGGCGGTCTTGCAAACACCTGGGACTACGGTCCGCTCGGCGTTGAGTTCAAGAACAACGTCAAGGCAGCATGGCGCAAGAAATTTGTGCAGGAGAGCCAGTACAATGTAGGTCTTGACTCCGCGATCCTGATGAACCCGATGACCTGGGTTGCTTCCGGTCACGTTGGCGGATTCTCTGACCCGCTGATGGACTGCAAGGAGTGCAAGGAGCGTTTTCGTGCCGATAAGGTAATTGAGGACTGGTGTGCTGAGAATAACTACGATCTCGGCAAGAGTGTTGACGCGCTCAGCCAGGCTGAGATGAAGGCATTCATTGATGAGCATGAGATCGCATGCCCGACCTGCGGCAAGCACAACTGGACCGACATCCGTCAGTTCAATCTGATGTTCAAGACCTTCCAGGGCGTTACCGAGAACGCGAAGAACGAGCTGTATCTGCGTCCGGAGACCGCACAGGGCATCTTCGTAAACTTCCAGAACATCCAGCGCACCACCCGTAAGAAGATTCCGTTCGGCGTTGGTCAGGTGGGCAAGTCCTTCCGCAACGAGATCACCCCGGGCAACTTCACCTTCCGTACCCGCGAGTTTGAGCAGATGGAACTGGAGTTCTTCTGCAAGCCGGGCACCGACCTTGAGTGGTTCAAGTACTGGAAGGATTACTGCCACAACTTCCTGCTGTCTCTCGGCATGAAGGACGAGAACCTGCGTCTGCGTGACCACGATCCGGAGGAGCTGTCTCACTACTCCAACGCTACCACCGATATCGAGTTTATGTTCCCGTTTGGCTGGGGCGAGCTGTGGGGCATTGCCGACCGCACTAATTTCGACCTGACCCAGCATCAGAACACCTCGGGTGTTTCGATGGAATACTTCGATCAGGAAGCAAACGAGAAGTATATTCCGTATGTTATCGAGCCTTCGCTTGGTGCTGACCGTGTTGCACTGGCCTTCCTGTGCGACGCTTATGACGAGGAAGTTGTAGGTCAGGACAAGAACGGCAAGGACGATGTTCGTACTGTTCTGCGTCTGCATCCGGCTCTGGCACCGTTCAAGGCTGCTGTACTGCCGCTGTCCAAGAAGCTGACCGACAAGGCTATGCCGATCTGGCAGGAGCTGGCTAAGCAGTTCTCTGTTGATTTTGACGATGCAGGCTCTATCGGTAAGCGCTACCGCCGTGAGGACGAGATCGGTACGCCGTACTGCGTAACCGTCGATTTCGAGACTGAGCAGGACGGCTGCGTAACCGTTCGTGACCGCGACACTATGGAGCAGGAGCGCATCAAGATCGAGGAAGTTGCTGCTTATATCGCAAAGAAGATCGAGTTCTGATTTTTTTCGCTGCTGAACATTGATCATCAAAACCGCTGCACAATCCCTGTGCGGCGGTTTTCTTTTATTGGGATGGCGAACAGAAAACACTGCCCTAAAACCTATCGAAAAATAGGGATTAGACCATCGGAAATTGGGCAATCTGCCGGAACGAAAAAAGTTTGTCGGAAAGGGTTGACAGAAGAGGGGGAGTTTAGTATAATCATAGCAATCCCAGTGAAATAATATGAATTTAGGAGACGCGGTTATGCGATACTACTTTGAAAAGCTGCTCCGCTCGAATTTCCGATTTGGGCGAATGTGAACCTTCTTTTTAGTACACGAAACGAATCAATCACTTCAAACATGTATATAAAAAGGAGATTATTATCATGGCAACTATCAAGAATACCGAAAACTGGTCCTTTGAAACCAAGCAGCTGCACATCGGTCAGGAGACCGCTGATCCGGTTACCGATTCTCGTGCAGTTCCGATCTACCAGACCACTTCTTATGTTTTCCATGACAGTCAGCACGCGGCAGACCGTTTCGGTCTGGCTGACGCAGGCAATATCTACGGTCGTCTGACCAATTCTACGCAGGATGTGTTCGAGAAGCGCATTGCAGCGCTCGAGGGTGGTGTTGCTGCTCTGGCTACCGCTTCCGGTGCCGCAGCGATCACTTACACAATTCAGGCACTTGCTCAGGCTGGCGACCACATCGTAGCACAGAAGACCATCTACGGCGGCAGCTATAACCTGCTGGCACACACTCTGCCGCAGTTCGGCGTTGAGACCACCTTCGTTGATGCACACAATCTGGAAGAGCTGGAAGGTGCTATCAAGGACAACACTAAGGCTGTTTACATCGAGACTCTCGGCAACCCGAATTCCGATATTCCGGATATCGAGGCTATTGCAAAGATTGCGCACAAGCACGGTCTGCCGCTCGTAATTGACAACACCTTCGGCACTCCGTACCTCATCCGCCCGATCGAGTACGGTGCTGATATCGTTGTTCACTCTGCTACCAAGTTCATTGGCGGGCACGGCACGACCCTTGGTGGTATCATCGTTGATTCCGGCAAGTTCGACTGGAAGGCATCCGGCAAATATGCACCGATTGCTGAGCCGAACCCGAGCTATCATGGTATCTCTTTTGCAGATGCAGTTGGTCCTGCTGCTTTCGTAACCTACATCCGCGCTATCCTGCTGCGTGATACTGGTGCTACCATTTCTCCATTCAACGCATTTTTGCTGCTGCAGGGCACTGAGACTCTGTCTCTGCGTATCGAGCGTCACGTTGAGAACACCAAGAAGGTCGTTGAGTTCCTGACCAATCACCCGCAGGTTGAGCATGTAAACCATCCGTCTCTGCCGAATCATCCGGACCATGCACTGTACGAGAAGTACTTCCCGAACGGCGGTGCGTCCATCTTCACCTTTGATATCAAGGGCGGCAAGGAAGCAGCATTCAAGTTTATCGACAAGCTGCAGATCTTCTCTCTGCTGGCAAACGTTGCTGACGTTAAGAGCCTGGTCATCCATCCGGCAACCACCACTCACTCGCAGCTGACCGCAGAGGAGCTGGAGGATCAGGGTATCCATCAGGGCACCATCCGTCTGTCCATCGGCACTGAGAATATCAATGATATTCTGGCTGACCTCGAGCAGGCATTCAACTAAGCAAAGTATCGCGTATTCCTATTTACCTCTTACAATTTGATAAGCAAAACCCGCCGTTCCCGGCGGGCTTTGCTTTTTATTCAACTTTTCGGCTGCTGTGTGGTGTCATCCTGTCGGAAGAGCAGCGAGATACACCATGCTGCCGCCAGTCCGACTAGGGTGTAGACGATGCGGCTGATGGCGCCGGTCTGTCCGCCGCACAGCAGCGCGACCAGATCGAGCTTGAAAATGCCGATCAGTCCCCAGTTCAGACCGCCGATAATCATCAGTATCAGTGCGATTTTGTCGATAAGCATAGAAAAACTCCCCTTTCGGTTTGCATTCAGTATAACCGAAAAGGGGAGTTTCATGCATTTTTTACGTTACAGCTGCGAGAAAACCTCACCGATTGGCGCATGAATGACCAGATCAGCACGGCGATCCGCAGGAGTGGGGGACTTGTTGACCAAAACCAGCTTATTGCCGCGGTAATAGTCGATCAGGCCGGCCGCCGGATATACCGCTAGCGACGTACCGCCGATGATCAGGATATCCGCCTTGGAGATGTAGTCCACGCTCTTGTTGATCGTGCAGCTGTCCAGACCTTCCTCGTACAGCACGACATCCGGCTTGATAATGCCGCCGCAGGAGCATCGCGGAATACCGGTGCCCTTGGCGATATCCTCAACCGGATATGGCTTGCGGCAGCGCATGCAATAGTTTCGCAGCACCGAGCCGTGCAGCTCAAGTACTTCCTTGGAGCCCGCTTTCTGGTGCAGACCGTCGATGTTCTGCGTTACAACAGCACGACACTTGCCCTCGCGTTCCCACTCGGCCAGCTTGAGGTGAGCCGCGTTCGGCTTTGCATCGAGCGCCAGCATTTTCGCCCGATAGAAGCGGTAAAACTCCTCGGTTTCGCTCAGGAAGAACGTATGGCTGAGAATGGTCTCCGGCGGGTATTTGTACTGCTGGTTGTACAGACCGTCCACCGAGCGAAAATCCGGAATGCCGCTCTCGGTCGATACGCCCGCACCGCCGAAAAAGACGATATTGTCGCTGCCGTCGATCCACTCTCTCAGTTTAGCAATCTTCTCATCCATGATATTAGCTCCTTTCGTCGCTAATGAATTGAAAACGGATAATGGAGAATTGAAAATTAAGGTATTTGGCATTTTCTATTCTGGGTTTTCCATTGTTTCGATTATTCGGTAATCGAAACCAGACCCTCATGACGCGGCTTTGCCAGCGTTTCCTTCTCGATGTAGCCGATTGCAGCGGAGCAGACAACGATGTGGTCCTCCGGTACGCCGTACTCGGTCAACAGTGCACGAACCTCGGGCACGTCGCAGGTCTCGCGCAGCTGGTTGATCCAGCAGGAGCCGAGGCCAAGCTCGGTAGCCATCAGCAGCAGATTCTCCATTGCAGCAGCGCCGTCTACCAGAGCGTGGTGCTCATCCCGCTTGTAGGAAATGATAATGTTGACCGGTGCACCGTAGAAATTATACTCCGGACCGCGATTGTCTGCCTCAGCAACGGCACGAGCCAGCTTGAGCGACTTCTCTGCATTGTAAATCACGGTAAAGTGCCACAGGTACTTGCCCATGCCGGAAGGCGCCCATTCAGCAGCTTCAACAATCTGCATGATCTGATCCTTCGGCGGCAGCTCGGACTTGAACGCGCGCGTAGAGCGGCGGGACTTGATAACTTCCATCAGGTTAGACATAGGAAAAACCTCCTGAAACAAATAGGGATTGATATTTATAAATATAGTATATAGCATTCTCGGTGCTGTTTCAAGACAACATGAACAAAAATGCGGCTGCACCTGTAAATTATCTGTGAAAACAGCGGTTTGTGTGGTATACTGATTCTAATTGAAAAATAATGCGGGAGGAATCTCTTTCATGATCAATATCAGCGATCTTAGCTTAAACTTCAGCGGCGAGCCGCTGTTCAAAGATGTAAACCTGAAATTTACCCAGGGCAACTGCTACGGTGTTATCGGTGCAAACGGTGCAGGCAAGTCTACCTTCCTGCGCATTCTGTCCGGCGATCTGGACCCGTCCACCGGCACGGTTTCGATTGCGCCCAAGACCCGTATGAGCGTACTCAAGCAGGACCACTTCGCCTTCAACGAGGAAACCGTGCTCAACACGGTTCTCGGCGGCAACGAGCGTCTGCTCGAGGTCATGCGCGAAAAGGATGCGCTCTATATGAAGGACCCGTTCACCGAGGAGGATGGCAACAAGGCTGCCGAGCTCGAGTCCGAGTTTGCCGAAATGGGCGGCTGGGACGCTGAGACGGAGGCCAGCCAGCTGCTGAACGGTCTGGGTCTGGATGCAGATGCCATCCTGTACACCGAAATGAAGAACCTCGGTGACGTCGAGAAGGTCAAGGTGCTGCTGGCGCGTGCGCTGTTCGGCAAGCCGGATATTCTGCTGCTGGACGAGCCTACCAACCATCTGGACATTCAGGCAGTCCGCTGGCTGGAGGACTTCCTTGCTGATTTCGAAGGCACCGTCCTTGTTGTATCGCACGACCGTCACTTCCTGAACAACGTATGTACCCATATCGTCGATATCGACTACGGCAAGATCAAGCTGTATGTCGGCAACTATGAGTTCTGGTATGAGTCCTCTCAGTTGGTTCAGCGCATGATCAAGGACCAGAACCGCAAGAATGAGGAAAAGATCAAGGAACTGCAGAACTTCATTCAGCGTTTTGCGGCAAACAAGTCCAAGTCCCGTCAGGCGACTAGCCGCCGCAAGCTGATCGACAAGCTGTCCGTCGAGGAAATGCCGGCTTCGTCCCGCCGTTACCCGTGGGTAGCGTTTGACGCGGACCGCGAGGCAGGCAAGGACATTCTCGAGGTGCGCGGTATCTCCAAGACCATCGACGGCGAAAAGGTGCTCGACAACGTATCCTTCATCGTTCGCCGCGGCGACAAGATTGCGTTCATCTCGGATAACGAGTTGGCAATGACTACGCTGTTCCAGATTCTTATGGGCGAGATGAAACCGGATGAGGGCAGCTTCAAGTGGGGCGTTACCACCTCGCAGAGCTATTTCCCGAAGGACAACAACGAGTTCTTCGAGGGCCACGAGGAAAACATGCTCGACTGGATCGCACCGTATTCCCGCACGGATACACTGGAATCCACGCTGCGCGGCTTCCTCGGCCGTATGCTGTTCTCCGGCGACGATGTTTACAAGCCGGTTCGCGTACTGTCCGGCGGTGAGAAGGTTCGCCTGATGCTGGCGCGCATGATGCTCTTCGGCTCGAACGTGCTTGTCATCGACCAGCCGACCAACCACCTCGATCTGGAATCCATCACCGCAGTCAACAACGGCGTTCGTGATTTCAAGGGCACGGTATTGTTTGCATCGCACGACCATGAGTTCGTGCAGACCATCGCGACCCGTATTATCGAAATTCGTGAAAAGGGTGTTCTGGACAAGGAATGCACCTACGACGAGTTCCTCGAGTTCCGCGAGACCTACAAGGGCTGATGCCGGAGCGCTTTCGGCGCGGTTTGAACGGTCTGCTCGTGCTGCTGATACTGGGTGCACTGGCATACGCCTCGGCGCTGCTGTTTGGCTGGAACTGTCCGATCAAATACTTGACCGGCGTGCCATGTCCCGGCTGTGGACTGAGCCGTGCACTTGCCGCTCTGCTCCGACTGGACTTTCGTGCGGCACTGCGGTTTCACCCGATGGTTTTCGTGCTGCCGCCGGTCGTTTTGTACGCGCTGTTTGGCAAAAAGCCGCTTTTCGGCTCCAAAAACCTCGAGCGCATGCTGCTGTGGAGCGTTATCGTGCTGGATATCGCAATTTGGCTGATACGTCTCGCGCTGCATGACCCGCTGATTTTTTGAAGATTTTCCGCTCGAACTGTACTGCACGGTCCGGGCGGATTTGTTTTATTCGACATTTTGTGCAATATGCAAAAATTAACCGGAAATTTAATCGGGTTTTGCTGTACTTTTTCGTAGGCACATGCTATACTGTTGCCAAGGGAGGGGATAGTTTATGATGTTTGGAATTGACAGCCTGTATATCTGGCTGGCTGTCATTATCATCAGTGTAGCGGTAGAGGCGTTTACACTCACGCTGTGCGGCATCTGGTTCGCTGCCGGTGGTGTCGCGGCACTCATTGCAGCCAGCCTTTCGGTCGGACTGATGGGGCAGTGGATTGTGTTCATCGTGTTCTCCGCGCTGCTGCTTGTACTGGTGCGTCCGCTCTGCCGCCGTTTTCTCGGCAGTCGGCAGCAGGCGACCAACGCAGATCGTATCATCGGACAGACGGCTGTTGTTACCGAACCGATTGACAATATTCTGGAGACCGGTGCGGTGAAAATCAACGGAAAGATCTGGACAGCCCGCAGTGCGACTGACGCGCAAATTGCAATCGGGACAAGAGTCACGGTTGTGGAGATCCGCGGCGTCAAGGCGATTGTAAAACCGAACCAACTGTAAAGGAGCGTTATCATGGATTATATTATTGTACCCATCATCTGGATTGTGCTGATTATTCTGTTCATCGCGTTCATTGCAAGCAATATCGTGATCGTGCCGCAGGCGAAGGCGTATGTTATCGAGCGTCTCGGTACCTACCGCGACACATGGAGCACCGGCCTGCATTTCAAGGTGCCGCTGTTTGAGCGCATTGCCCGCAAGGTAACCCTCAAGGAGCAGGTAGTCGATTTTCCGCCGCAGCCGGTTATCACCAAGGATAACGTAACCATGCAGATCGACACGGTCGTGTACTTCCAGATCACCGATCCGAAGCTGTTTGCATACGGTATCGAAAGCCCGATGGCGGCAATTGAAAATCTGACTGCAACCACACTGCGAAACATCATCGGTGATCTCGAGCTTGACCAGACGCTGACCAGCCGCGATATCATCAACACCAAAATGCGCTCCATCCTCGATGAAGCGACCGATGACTGGGGCATTAAGGTAAACCGCGTGGAGCTGAAGAACATCATTCCGCCGGCTGCCATTCAGGAATCTATGGAGAAGCAGATGAAGGCCGAGCGCGAACGCCGCGAGTCCATTCTGGTAGCGGAAGGTAAAAAGCAGTCCGCGATTCTGGTGGCTGAAGGTGAAAAGGAAGCAACCGTTCTTGCTGCAGAGGCAAATCGCCTTGCCAAGATCAAGGAGGCCGAAGGTGAAGCGGAAGCGCTGCTTACCGTGCAGAAGGCACTGGCAGACTCCATCAATCTGCTGAATGAAGCGGCACCGACTGAGCAGGTTATCAAGCTGAAATCCCTCGAGGCATTCAGCAGCGCCGCTGACGGCAAGGCAACTAAGATCATTATCCCAAGCGAGATCCAGAGCCTTGCGGGTCTGGCAACCTCATTCAAGGAAGTTATGACCGATCCGAAGCGCGAACAGCCCAAGAAGTAAAAAATGCGTTCAAGTCCTGCAGACCGTATCCGGCCTGCAGGACTTTTTTGCACGCAAAATTGTCATTTGTGTCCGACTCGATTCTTGACAGAAGTGGACTGGAATGTTATCATAAGTTGAATAGATATGCACATATTGCGGGAGGGATCAAATTGTCGGCAAAGCATACAGAGGCAGAACTGGAGTGCTGCGAGGAGCATATCGTCCATACGGACGCAGTTATGGCAGCGCGCAGCGCAATGCCGGCAGAGGAGATCACTACAGCCGCATCAGATTTTTTCAAAGCGTTTTCCGACAAGACCCGCTTGCGGATACTGGCGGCGCTTGTGTCCGCGGAGCTGTGTGTCTGTGATATTGCGTCGCTGCTGAACATGAGCCAGTCCGCGATATCGCATCAGCTTCGTTTTTTGAAACAGGCGCGGTTGGTCAAGAGTCGAAAAACCGGAAAAACAGTATATTATGCGCTGTGCGATGATCATATTCAGACCATTTTGGCACAGGGAATCGCGCACGTGCAGGAGGGATAAACGGAATGAGCGAAAATAACCGCCCTGATTCGGAACAGAAGAAGGACCAGACAACGGCGGAAGATATTTTAGCACAGGTCGATTCGATTTTAGCGGATCTGGAAAATTCGGCAGTAGCGCAGCTGTTTGCCGCTCCGGAAAAGCCTAAACCCGAAGAGAACAAAAAACCGCCTGAAAAAGAAGAATCAGCGCCGCCCGGCGAGCCTGAGCCGCCGGACAAGAATGCGGAGCAGCCGGAGACTGAACCGGAAGCCGATACATCGCACCAAAGTGTAAGCGAATCTCCGGAGGCGGAAACGCCGCCCGAGGAAGCGGCGGCAGCTGAGCCTGCAAAGCCCTCGGAGGAATCAGACGCAGCTGAGGAATCGCCGGAAGATTCGGAAGACGAATTTGACGAAGAAGAAGATTCGCCGAATGAGGCTGAAGACGAGGGCGACTGGGATGAACCGGAATTTGACGACGAAGGTATAGAGGACGAGCTTCCTGAGGAAGAACAATCGCAGGAAGCGGAGTTCGAGCCTATCGTAGAGGAAAAGCCGGACAGGCTGCAGAAGCTAAAAGAAAAACTGAAAAACCATGAAAAGGACAAGGCGGAGAAAAAGGAACAGGCAAAATCCGCACCTAAGGAGAAGCCTAAACCAAAGGATGAAAAAAAGCCGGAGGAAAAGAAGCCGGAACCGTCAGTAATCGAAGCTCCGGAGGACGTGGACGATACCACCGGTATGAATTTCGTGCAGAAGGCACAGTACCGGGCGAAAATGCGTCGGCGTGAGCAGACCCGTCTGCGGCGAGAAAATGCACGCCGTATACAGGAAGGCGCTGAAGTGACCTATCAGCCGATGACACGGTTGGATATGCAGAGCACAGGCGCACGGCTGGCTGCCGCGGCAATCGTTCTTGTGGCCGGAATCGCGATGGGAGATTCGAGCGCGGCATTGCCGCTCTGCCTGTTGGCGTTTTTGATCACAGCGCTGCCGATTGCAGCGCGTGTGCTGACCAATCTGACACACGGTTCATTTTTCGATGAATATCTGCTCGTGCTAATGGCATCCATCGGCGCATTCGCGCTCGGCAGCCGTGCAGAAGCAACGATCGTGCTCATCCTGTTTGAGATTGGAAAAATTGCAGGCGATATCGTTCTATCATCCACCTATCAGGCATTGCCGCAGCAGCATGATTTCATGCCGGAAAAGGCAACGGTCGTCAACATGAAGGGCGAACAGCGTCAGGTTCCGCTGGCAGATATCCGTCTGGGCGAGCTGGTTCTGGTACACTCGGGTGAGCGCGTACCGATTGACGGTGTTGTACTTCGTGGAGACGGCACGGTGGATGACAGCGTGCTTACCGGTGAAAACGTGCCGATGGCAGTTGATAAGAACACGCGTGTGCTGGCAGGCAGCCGGTATAACGGCTCTCTGATGCTGATTCGTGTGATCTCGCGCTATGAAGACTGCGCGGTTCGTCAGATTCGCCGCGTACAGAATGCGGCCGCCGAGCACAAGGCAGCGTTGGAAAAAAGTGCGCAGCGTAATGCCAAGCGTCTGGTTCCGGTTGTGATCGTCATTGCCGTACTGGCAGCCGCACTTCCGCCGCTGTTCATGCCCGGTTCAGATATGACCGGCTGGATATATCGCGGACTGACGCTTCTCATCGCCTGCTGTCCGACCGCACTGGCGCTGGCTGTCCCGCTTGCTTTTGTATGCGGCGGCGGCCGACTTGAGAGTGAAGGCGTTCACATGAAGGGCAGCGAAGCGATGGAACGGACTGCAGACCTGCGTCTGGTCGTGTTCAACAAGACCGGCACAGTGACCAACGGCAATCTGCAGATTAAAAAGATTTATCCCACACAAGAGTTTTCCGAAAAGAACTGTCTGGCACTTGCCGCAGCAGCTGAGCAGCTTTCACAGCATCCGATTGCGCGCGCAATCGCAAGTGCATGCCAGGAAAAACTGCCAAAGATCGAGGAATTTGAGGAATTCCCGGGCCGCGGCGTGCGCGCCCGTGTCGGTGATCACGTTCTGCTGGTAGGCAACCGCAAGCTGATGGTCTCCCGCGGTGTCAAGGGCTTGCCGGATATCGACGGCACGGTTGTTTACATCGCCTGTGAAGGTGAGCACATTGGTGTGATTGAATTGGAGGATACGGTTCGTCCGTCCGCTGCTGACGCAATCAAGAAGATCAAGGATCAGGGCGTTGAGCGCACGGTGCTTATTACCGGTGACGCTGAGACACCAACTCAGCGAATTGCAAATGCCGCCGGTATTGACACCGTTCACTGCGGTTTGATGCCCGAGGAAAAGCAAGCGAAGCTGGACTTTATGATGCGCACGATTCCGACAGACGGCACAACCGCCTATGTCGGCGACGGCGTAAGCGATATCGAGCAGCTCAAGATGGCCGATGTCGGTGTGGCAATGGGCACGCGCGGCTCCCGCTATTCAGCGGATGCGGCGAATATACTGATTACCGCAAATGATCTGAGCGGTCTCGGCGAGGCTGTTCAGGTCTGCAAGACTACACACGGAGTTGCAATGCAGAATCTGACACTGCTGGCCGCCATCAAGCTGGTGCTTGCTGTACTGGCGCTGATTGGTCTGGCGCAGATGTGGATGGCAGTTATCGTCGATGCTGTACTCACGGTGCTGACCGTGTTCAATACGACTCGACTGCTCGGCAGCAAGCCGGAAATTCCGGAGGAATAAGCAAAACGCGAAGGAAGTGTAAAAACTTTCTTCGCGTTTATTTTTTGTTTCGTGTACTTTCTGCGCGAAAACGGTCAAAAACGGTATGGTTTTTTTCGGAAGGATATGATACAATAATCTGTATGAATGAAAATGGAGGAATACGTCTTGCATAAAAAGATGGAAGCCATTTTGTCCCGTGTACAGAAGCCGGCACGCTACGTCGGCGGTGAATGGGGCTCGGTGATGAAAGATAAAAAGAACATCGATCTACGATTTGCGTTCTGTTTTCCGGATACCTATGAGGTTGCCATGTCTCACCTCGGTTCGCGTATCCTGTACGGTCTGCTCAACGATCAGAAGGGCATCTGGTGCGAACGCGTCTGCGCGCCATGGATTGACATGGAGGCCGAAATGCGCGAGGCAGGGCTGCCGCTGTACGGTCTGGAGAGCGGTGACCCGCTGTCGGACTTTGATATTATCGCTTTTACGCTGCAGTACGAGCTGTCGTTTTCCAACATTCTGAATATGCTGGATCTCGGCGGTATTCCGGTGCTGGCAAAGGACCGCACCGAACTCAAGCATATTGTAGCCTGTGGCGGTCCGTGTGCCTACAATCCGGAGCCGCTCGCTGACTTTGTTGACCTGTTCATGATCGGCGACGGCGAGGAGATCATGCTGGAATTTACCGATCTGTACCGCAAGGCCAAGCGCGAAGGCTGGTCTAAGCAGGAATTCCTGATTGCGGCAGCACAGATCGAGGGCATGTATGTACCTTCGCTGTATGAGGTCAAGTACCACGAGGACGGCACGATTGAGAGCGTTACGCCGACACACGGCGCACCCGCACTCGTGCAGAAGCGCATCGTCAAGGATCTGGATACCATGTACTATCCGGAGTCTTTCGTCGTGCCCTCGACGGATATTGTGTTCGACCGTGCGATGATCGAGCTATTCCGCGGCTGTCCGCGCGGCTGCCGATTCTGTCAGGCCGGCCACACGTATCGTCCGCTGCGCACCAAGTCCAAGGAAGTGCTGCTCAAGCAGGCGCAGGCGGTGCTCAAGAACTCCGGTTACGAGGAAATCTCTCTGTCCTCGCTGTCTACGAGCGACTACGGTGAGCTGTCCGGTCTGACCGAGTGCATGCTCGACTATTGTGAGCCGCGTCATATCAGTCTGTCACTGCCGTCTCTTCGTGCGGACAGCTTTTCCGCCGAACTGATGGAGCGTGTACAGAAAACCCGCAAAAGCGGCCTGACGTTCGCATGTGAGGCCGGTACGCAGCGCCTGCGTGATGTTATCAACAAGAACATCCGCGAGGAGGACGTGCTCCATGCCTGCGAGATTGCCTTTCAGGGCGGTTGGAATAATGTCAAGCTGTACTTTATGATGGGTCTGCCGACCGAGACCTACGAGGATCTGGACGGCATTTCCGACATTTGCAAAAAGGTCGCCTATTGCTGGCGTGAGAACACGCCCAACCGTGCGCGCGGCGTGCGTATCACAGCGTCGGCTTCGTGCTTTGTGCCCAAGCCGCAGACCCCGTTCCAGTGGGACGCGCAGGACACGCTCGAACAGTTCCGCGAGAAGCAGGCGCATCTCAAGGTGGTCATGAAAACCAAGAATGTCACCTACAACTGGCATGATGCCGAGACCTCGGTACTCGAGGGCGTTATTGCACGCGGCGACCGCCGTCAGGGTAAGGCGATTCTGTTGGCGTGGCAGCGCGGCTGCAAGATGGATGGCTGGGATCAGTGCTTTGATTTCGACAAGTGGATGCAGGCGTTCCGCGACTGCGGACTGGATCCCGCGTTCTACGCATCCCGTCAGCGCCCGATGGACGAGATCTTTCCGTGGGATCACATCGGCTGCGGCACGCGCAAAGAGCACCTCAAGCGTGAGTGGGAGCGTTCCCGCGAAGCGGCTATCACGCCGGACTGTATGCACCAGTGTGCCGGCTGCGGCGCAAGCGCACTGCTGAAGGGAGGCAAGTGCCATGTTTAAGGCAAGAATGAAGTTTGCCAAGGAGGGACGCGCCAAGTATATCTCCCACCTTGATCTCATGCACGCCATGCAGCGTTCGATGGCGCGCTGTCAAATGCCGCTGTGGTTTACCGAGGGCTTCAACCAGCACGCCTACGTTTCGGTGGCGCTGCCGCTCTCGACCGGCTACTCCGGCGAGTGCGAATTTCTGGATTTCAATATCACGGCAGAAGCCGTGCCGGAAAATGCGGTGGAAGCGCTCAATGACGTATTTCCCGAGGGCCTGCGTGCAATCGAGATTTACCCGCTTGCCGACGGCGGCATGAAGGTCGGTTCGATCGAATGGTCGCAGTACCGCATCACCTGGGGCTTTGAGGGCGGCACGCCCAAGGGCTTTGCCGAGGATGTGCGCAATCTGTTCCGCCGTCCGGTGGTCGAGATCGTCAAGCGCTCCAAGCGCGGCGAAAAGACGGTCAATATGCGTGAGCTGATGCGCGACCTGACCGTTACCGATGGTCCTGATGAGGTGACCGCTGTTGTCACCACCGCTGCCGGCAATAACAACATGAGTCCGGAATACCTGACCCGTGCCATCCGGCAGTATCTGCCGCAGTACGAAATTCCGTTCAGCGCGTACCACCGCATGAACGTGTTTACTTCTGACGGCACTCCATTCCGATAAAAGGAGAGTTTCATGGCAACTCAGAATGTTTCCGAAGAACAACTGCAGTCGCAGTTTACCTATATTGACGCGGTAGCCCGCCTGTTGGGGGACAAGCGTCCCAAAGCCTATACGCATACGTTCGGCTGTCAGCAGAACGAGGCGGATACCGAGCGTATCCGCGGTATGCTGTCCGAAATGGGCTACGAAATGACCGATACACCGGATGAGGCGGATTTTATTCTTTTCAACACCTGCGCTGTGCGTGAGCATGCCGAGGATCGTGCGTTCGGCAACATCGGCGCACTCCGCCATCTGAAAAAGGAGCGCCCGGGCATTGTTATTGCAATGTGCGGCTGCATGGCCCAGCAGGAGAAGAATGTCGAGAAGATCAAGAAAAGCTATCCGCAGGTAAATCTCCTGTTCGGCACGCATGCGCTCTGGCGGTTTCCGTCGCTGCTGTACCGCGTGCTGACCGAGAAAAAACGCGTATTTGACATCGGCGGCGAGGACGATATCGCCGAAGGCCTGCCGGTGCTGCGTGCCAAGGGCGCGAAGGCGTGGCTGTCCATCATGTATGGATGCAACAACTTCTGCACCTACTGCATTGTGCCGTATGTGCGAGGCAGAGAGCGCAGCCGCCGACCGGAGGAGATCGAGAAAGAACTGCGTGAGCTGGTCGCGGCGGGTTACAAGGAGATTACGCTGCTCGGCCAGAACGTCAACTCCTATGGCAAGGATCTCGGCATTGACGTGGATTTTGCCGATCTTCTGCGCCGTCTCAACGCCGTGCCCGGCGATTTCTGGCTGCGGTTTATGACAAGCCACCCGAAGGATGCGTCTCCCAAACTGTTCTCTGCTATGGCAGAGTGCGATAAGGTTGCAAAGCAGCTGCATCTGCCGTTCCAGTCGGGCAGCGATGAGATCCTGCACCGTATGAACCGCCGCTACACGGCAGAGCACTACAAATCGCTGATTGCGGACGCACGATCGAAAATGCCGGATATTACGCTGTCGAGCGATATTATCGTCGGTTTCCCGGGCGAAACGGAAGAGAATTTCGAGGACACCTTAAAGCTGGTGCAGGACACCCGATTTGATTTGTTGTTCACCTTCTTGTATTCGCCGCGCACAGGCACGCCCGCGGCCTCTTATGAGGATAACGCAACACAGCAGGACAAGCAGCGCCGCTTCGAGCGTCTGCTCAAGGCGCAGGATGAAATTGTTGCCGAAAAGCAGGCGGCGTATCAGGGTAAAAAATTGCGTCTGCTTGTGGACGGTACTGCCAAGGGATCGGAGTACCCGTTCACTGCGCGTACCGAGGGCAACCTGCTCGTCTGCGTACGCGGTGACAATATCAAAATCGGTGAATTTATCGAGGCAGAGATCGAGAAAACCTCGCTTCGCTGTCTGTTTGCACACAAATTATAAGAAAGAGGTAAGAACATGGCTGAACTGACGCCCATGATGCAGCAGTATTTTGAGATCAAAAACAAAAATAAAGATTACATTCTGTTTTACCGTCTGGGCGATTTCTACGAAATGTTCTTTGACGATGCCAAGCTGGTCTCCCGCGAGCTGGAGCTGACGCTGACCGGCCGCGACTGTGGTCAGGGAGAACGTGCACCGATGTGCGGCGTACCGTATCACAGTGCGGAAGGCTATATTGCCAAGCTGGTGCAGAAGGGTTACAAAATTGCAATCTGTGAGCAGATGGAGGACCCGAAAAAGGCAAAAGGTCTGGTCAAGCGCGAGATCATCCGACGCGTGACACCGGGTACGGTCGTGGAAGCCTCCATGCTGGATGAAAATCGGAACAACTTTCTCGGCTGCGTATACGCAGCCGGTGGTTCTGTCGGCGTATGCTTTGCTGATATTACGACAGGTTCGGTGTACGCGACCGGATCGGATAACTGGAATGACATAACCAGTGAGTTCGGACGTTTTGTGCCGCGTGAGGTGTTGGTCGGCGGCGGAGCCATTTCTGCAGACAGCCTTCAGTCCTTTCTGAAGGAACGTCTGGAGGCGCTTATCGAGCCGATGCCGGAGGAGTGCTTTGAGGCACAGCGCAGTGCGGAACGCATTCAGGAGCACTTTAAGGTGCAGGACTTTGACGCTGTCGGTCTGACCGACCTGCCGTGCACTGTGCGGTGCCTCGGCGGTCTGTTGGATTACCTTGAACAGACGCAGAAGGCCAGCCTTTCCAGTCTGAATCAGCTGCAGGTGTACCATCAGGGTCAGTACATGGAGCTTGACCTGATCGCACGCCGCAATCTCGAGCTGTGCGAGACCATGCGGACCAAGGAAAAGAAGGGCACGCTGCTGTGGGTGCTTGACCACACGCGCACGGCAATGGGATCGCGCCTGATTCGTCAGTGGATTGAAAAACCGCTGTATAATCCGCTGCATATTGCACGCCGTCAGCAGGCGGTAGGTGCATTGTGTGACGATGTAATTGCCCGCACGGCATTGACGGATGCACTCAAGCGGGTGTTCGATATGGAGCGCCTGATCGGGCGTGTAGCCTACGGCACTGCAAACTGCCGTGATCTGCGTGCGCTGTCGGCGGCAATTTCTTGTCTGCCGGAGATCAAAACGCAGGCTGCTCTGTTCGGCCAGGCTATGCTGCGCGAGCTGACCGGCAAGATTGATCTGCTCGAAGACATCCGCGCGCTGGTCGAGCAGGCCATTGTAGACGAGCCGCCGATTCTTCTTCGGGAAGGCGGCATGATCCGCAAAGGCTTCAACGAGGAGATTGACCGTCTGCGCGACCTTGCGTCCGGCGGCAAGGGCAAAATTGCCGAAATCGAGCAGGCGGAACGCGAGCGTACCGGCATCAGCAAGCTGAAAATCGGCTACAACCGTGTGTTCGGCTATTATATTGAGGTCAGCCGCTCCAATGCGGAGGCGGTTCCAGAGAACTATATTCGTAAGCAGACGCTTGCGAACAGCGAGCGCTATATCACCGAGGAGCTGAAACAGCTCGAGAGCACCGTGCTCGGTGCGCAGGAACGCCTGACCGCACTCGAGTATGAGGTATTCGTTTCTGTACGCGACCAGATTGCCGCCGAGGTACACCGCGTGCAGAAGACCGCGCAGGCTATTGCAACGCTTGACGTTCTGTGTGCTCTGGCCGATGTGGCTTGTGATAACAACTATGTTTGTCCGGTGGTAGATTTTTCCGACCGCATTGACATCAAGGACGGTCGTCACCCGGTTGTTGAGAAAATGCTGTCCGACAGTCTGTTCATCCCGAACGACACCTTGCTCGACAGCAGGGAAAACCGCGTTGCTATCATCACCGGCCCGAATATGGCAGGCAAATCCACCTATATGCGGCAGGTGGCACTGATTGCCATCATGGCGCAGATTGGCTCGTATGTACCGGCCTCATCCGCGCATATCGGCGTGGCAGACCGCGTGTTTACCCGTGTCGGCGCGTCGGATGATCTGGCAAGCGGTCAATCCACCTTCATGGTGGAGATGAGCGAGGTCGCGGACATTCTGCGGCACGCTACCAAGTCCAGCCTGATCATTTTGGATGAGATTGGCCGCGGAACCTCTACCTATGACGGCATGAGCATTGCCCGCGCAGTCGTAGAGTATGTAGCGGACAAGAAGCGCATCGGCGCACGCGCGCTGTTTGCAACGCATTATCACGAGCTGACGGTGCTTGAAGATCTGGTCAAGGGCGTCAAGAATTACAATATCGCAGTCAAAAAGCGCGGTGATGACATTACGTTCCTGCGCAAAATCGTGCGCGGCGGCGCGGATGACAGCTATGGCATTGAGGTTGCAAAGCTGGCCGGTGTGCCGAATCCGGTCATCAAGCGAGCAAAGGCTGTGCTGGCTGATCTGGAATCCACCATGCCGAAAATCGAGCTGCACGCCGTAGCCGAGGAGCCGGAAGACGTTCCGCAGATTACGATAGATTCGCTCTCCGGCGATGCAGTCGCAGAGCGGCTGCGTGCACTGCAGGTGGACACCATGACGCCGATCGAGGCGCTCAACGCACTGTATGAGCTGAAAAAGCTGGTTTAATCATTTATCAGGGCAGGAAAGACCAACCATGATTTGTTCCGGAAAGGAAAACAAAGAAAAATGGCAGTGATTCATGAATTATCTCCGCATCTTGCGGATCTGATCGCGGCGGGAGAGGTTGTTGAACGGCCGTCCTCTGTGGCGAAGGAGCTGGTCGAGAATGCGATCGACGCAGGTTCTACCCGCATTACAGTGGAGATTGAAAACGGCGGCATTACCTATCTGCGTATTGCGGATAACGGCTGCGGCATGTCGGCAGAGGACGCGCCCGTGGCTTTCCGCCGCCACGCGACCAGCAAGCTGCGCACCGAGGAAGATTTGAACGCCATCGGCACATTGGGTTTCCGCGGTGAAGCATTGGCTGCGATTTCGTCGGTTACGCGCATTGATCTGTTTACGCGTCAGGCAGGTTCGATTGCGGGTCTGCACCTGCATCTGGAAGCCGGTGAGATTCAGACACAGGAGGAAGCCGGCTGTCCGGAAGGCACAACAATCGTTGTGCGCGACCTGTTCTTCAACACACCGGCTCGCATGAAGTTTCTCAAAAAGGACTTTACCGAGGCGGGTTACATTCTCGGCGTAGTACAGCATGCGGCACTCTCACATCCAGAAATTGCGTTTACGCTTATTCGCGACGGCAAGCAGGTATTCTCGTCGGACGGCAAGGGCAAGCTAATTGCACCGGTGTTTGGCGTATTCGGCAAGGAAATGACTGCCAATATGATTGAAGTGCCGATGACCGAGCGCAACGGTATGACCGTGCACGGCTACATTGTCAAGCCGCACGCCGGACGTGCCAACCGTTCCATGCAGCATTTTTTTGTCAATGGCCGCTATGTCAAGAGCCGTCTTATGCAGGCTGCAATGGAAGAGGCCTATCGCAATGCGATCATCACCGGAAAGTATCCGTCTGGTGCGGTTTTCCTTGATCTGCCGCTGTCAGCGGTCGATGTCAACGTGCATCCGGCAAAAACCGAAGTCAAATTTTCGCAGGAAAAGCCGATTTTCGAAGTCGTGTATATTGCCTGCAAGAATGCACTTGCCGCAAACGACAATATGCCGCATCTGGAGCATAAAGAAAAAGGGACAACTGCCGCGCCGCGTGAGGATAATCTGACGCACGAGCAGCAGCGATTTGCGATTCCGAAGCCGGTGGACCCCAAGCCGTTTGCCGCGCCGCGTGTAAAGCCAACACCGATTACACCGGTAAAGAACGGCGAGGAAGCACCGGATTTAGAGGATTTTCTTGTTTCGATCCCGCCAAAGGCAGAGCGTCCGCGCAATGCATCGGGTTATCTATCCGCGCCGCGCATCCTGCAGGACGAACCGCAGGAACCGATTCGTCCGCGAATGGCACAGCCGGTTAAGTCGTCGGTCGCAGAACCAACACCTGCCGTGCATACGCCGGAACCGGAGCCGGAAGATGAACCGATGGTTGTTGTGCCGCCTGTCAGCGCGCCGGAGGTCAAGGATAAGCCGCAGATCCTGCAGCCGCTGGATGCCGGTGTGCGTGTAATCGGCGAATGCTTCCAGACGTACATCATTGCTGAGGACAAGGACGGCTTGATTCTCATCGACAAGCATGCCGCGCATGAACGTATTCTGTTCAACAAACTGCGTGCGGAGACCGATATGCCGCAGCAGCAGCTTCTCACGCCTGTAATTGTAGAGCTGACCGGCGAGGAAGCCGCCGCTGTGCAGTCGCAGATCGCGGACATCCGTCAGGCAGGCTTTGCCATCGACAGCTTTGGCGAGAACAGCTTTGCCGTACGCAGCGTGCCCGCTTATCTGGATAGCGGCGATGTGCAGAGCGTCATCAGTGAATTGGCCGAAAAGGCGATGAACAGCCGTACTACCGTGCCGGATCGTCTGGACGATTTAATTCATACGGTAGCATGCAAGGCGGCTATCAAGGCAGGCAAACCGACCACGATGACCGAGTTGCAGGACCTGTGCGAGCGGGTGCTGAGCGATGACAACGTGCGTTCCTGCCCGCATGGCAGACCGACGACCGTTCGTCTGACCAAATATGAGCTTGACAAGATGTTCAAGCGTGTAAATCAATAAAAAGCGAGGAAACAGCATGGAAAACCGTTTGATCTGTATCTGCGGACCGACTGCCAGCGGCAAAACCGCCTTATCGGTCGCATTGGCGCAACAACTGCATACCGAGATCATTTCTGCGGATTCCATGCAGCTTTACCGTGAAATGGATATCGGCACCGCCAAGCCGGATATGAGGGAACGGCAGGACGTACCGCACCATCTGTTCGATGTATGCGAGCCCGGCGAAACGTTCTCGGTGGCGCGGTATGTCGAACTGGCAGACGCTGCTGCGCAGAATATTCTGTCGCGCGGGATGACACCGATCGTTGTCGGCGGCACAGGATTGTACATGGACGCGCTCATCGAGTGCAGCGTATTCTCCGGCGATGAGACCGACCTGACCGTGCGTGAGAAATATCAGCGGATGGCGGCTGAGCAGGGCAATCAGGCGGTACATGACTGTCTGGCTAAGGTAGATCCGGCCGGAGCGGAACGTCTGCACCCGAATAATCTCAAGCGCGTCATTCGTGCTCTTGAGGTGTATGAGCAGACCGGTATGACGATCGACGAATTTAATCGCAGGAACAAGCGCCCGGAGCCAAAGTATGATGCTCTCAAGATCGGTGTTTGCCCGTCTGACCGTGAAATTCTGTATGACCGCATCAACCGCAGAGTGGATCTTATGATGGAAAACGGTCTGCTGGAGGAGACGAAACGGCTGGTGGAGCGCGGTCTGCTGACCGGCACTGCCGCGCAGGCCATCGGCTACAAAGAGCTGCTCGGCTATCTGAGCGGCGAGCAAACATTGGAAGAATGTACCGAATTGCTCAAGCGCCGCAGCAGAAATTATGCAAAACGTCAGCTTACCTGGCTGAAAAGGGATGACAGCATCCACTGGATATATTATAATAGTGGAGAAGAACTTCCTTTCGTCTTACAGGAAACGACAAAATATCTTCAAAACCACGGTGTACAATGATACCATAAATTGTAATTTCAACTGGAGGAATCATTGTGCGAAACGAAATCAACTTACAGGACAGAATGCTCAGTGCACTGCGGCAGCAGGCGCAGAACATTACCGTATTTTTAACGAACGGGTTTCAGATGCGCGGTATTGTCCGCGGATTCGACAGCTTCGTTGTGATTTTGGAGAGCGACGGAAAACAGCAAATGATCTATAAGCACGCAATCTCTACTCTGATCCCACAGCATAGAGTCGATCTCCATGCACCGAGAGGGGAGCGTGCGGAACAGTGAACATATACGAGGTCTTTACATGGGACAACAGACAAAAAGCACAAAATCCAAGCCGCGAAAACGGCGGAATGACGGCGGAAACCGCGTTGTATTTATCATTGCGGCGGTGCTGATGGTGATTTATCTGGGAGGCCGTCTTTCTAACGCTTTTTCGGCTGCACCGGAGACCACACCGGCTCTGCATGTCACAGTTAATGACAGCTTTACGAGCGATGGCTGGTTCTTCCGCGATGAAGAACCGATCGACAATGCCACGGGAAGCTCGGTCAAGCACATCGTGTACAGCGGTGAACGCGTACAGCAGGACGCACCGCTGGCGATCATCTATTCCGATCAGGAATCTATGGACCTGAGCCGACAGCTCGATCCGCTGGAGGAACGTATTTCTCTTCTGGATACGGCGCTGCAGTCCGCATCGGACAGCTCAAACATCGCAAAGCTGGATCAGGTCATCACGCTGACGATCGAGCAGCTGGCCGAGCAGGTGAAGGAAGGCAGCGGTTCTTCGGTCGCATCCGCCGCAAGTTCGCTGCGCACGCTGTCGCTGCGCCGAGAGGCAGGCAATGTGGATACCAACGAGGTATCTGCCGAACGTGACGCTTTGGTTTCTGAGCAGTCCTCGCTTGAGCATCAGCTTACCGGCAGGACCACGGAACTTACTGCATCTTCGTCCGGATATTTCTCCGAGGTAGTGGATGGATACGAGAGTATTCTCGTGCCATCCTCACTGGATGAGATGACCGTGGAGCAGTTTGACAAGACCGTTGCGCAGCAGCCGTCTGCTGAGAACAGCAATTCGCTCGGCAAGATCGTCAAGGGATTCAACTGGTATCTGGCAGCTAAGATTCCGGCCGAGCAGGCCGAGCGTCTGCAGGTCGGTCAGGAGCTGACGGTAAACTTTACGCAGGCTTCGATGGAATCCAAAGTAACCGTGCATTCCATCAACCATCAAGGTGACAGCGATACAGCTCTGCTGGTGATGGAAGGCACAGAATTCAGCAGTGAAATGGTTTCCATGCGCGAACAGCCAATCGAAATTATCATTGCGACCTACACCGGACTCAAGGTGCCGAAGAGTGCCGTCCGCGTGCAGGAACAAACAGACAGCGACGGAAAGACCACGCAAATCCCCGGCGTGTTCATCCTGAGCGGCTCGATACAGAAATTCAAAATGATCAACGAGCTGTTTGAGGCGGACGATTATTATGTCGTCAAACAGAGTGCGACCGACTCCGATATGCTGGTCGAGCGAGACCAGGTTATCGTTCAAGGTAAAAATCTGCAAAACAATATGGTGGTGAAAACATGACGGAGCAAGAAAAGAAAGAACTGCAGGAACGCGTAAAATCTGTGATCGAGCGCGTCAACAATGCCGCCGTGCAGGCAGGGCGCGATCCCAGTGAAATTACGCTGGTGGCTGCGACCAAAATGAATGACGCCGAGCGCGTGCAGGTGGCTATCGAAGCAGGAATCCGCGTGTGCGGTGAAAACCGTGTGCAGGAGCTGCAGGAGAAGTATGAACAGGACGCCTACGATGGCGCAGACCTTCAGTTTATCGGCACGCTGCAGACCAACAAGGTCAAGTACCTGATCGGCAAGGTTTCGCTGATTCAGTCAGTCGGCTCGGTTCATCTCGGCGAGGCTATCGCTAAGGAAGCCGAGAAGCGCGGTGTTTGTCAGGATATTCTTCTGGAGGTAAATATCGGCAGAGAAGCCGCAAAAAGCGGTCTTCCGCCCGAAGAACTGCACGATGCGATCGTGAAATTGAGCGCAAAAAAGTCACTTCATATCCGCGGATTGATGGCAATTCCTCCCGTTGCAGATGAAAAAACAAAAAATTCAAACTACTTTACCGAAATGCGTCAAGTATTTATTGACATTTTGACGAAAAAATACGATAATGTAGATATGGATTATTTGTCTATGGGAATGACGAATGATTTTGAAACGGCGATTGCGTGCGGAGCGAACATGGTTCGCGTGGGCACGGCGATCTTTGGCAAACGGCCGTATCAGATCGTTTCGCCTTAAAACATAAGGAGGAACTTGGCATGGGTTCAATCAAAGGCTTTATTGATTGGGTAAAGGGCAGCGAGTTGGAGGACGACTACGAAGACGAGATGCCCCGTCAGAGAAACGAAGAACCTGCGATGGATAGCGAGCCATCATCTTACAATAGAAGATCCTATGACCGTTCGTACGACAGCGATGCACAGGACGCGCCTCAGGTGCGCCGTCACGATCGCAGCGATAAGGTTGTAAACATCAATACTACTACACAGCTGGCTGTGGTTCTGGTCAAGCCGGATCGCTTTGAGGCGGCTGCAGAGATTGCAGATCATCTCAAGGACAAGCGTACGGTTGTCCTCAATCTGGAGCAGACCAACAAGGATATTGCCCGTCGCCTGGTGGACTTCCTCAGCGGTGTTGCATATGCAAACGAAGGCAAGATCAAGAAGGTCGCAAACAGCACCTATATTATCACACCCTACAATGTTGATATTATGGGCGATCTGATCGATGAACTGGAAAACAGCGGTATGTATTTCTAAGCGCAGATCGTGAGTACTATCGTGAACAGCTTGGTAATATATTTCGTAGGAAGCTTATTGCGCATTCTGCAGTTTATGTTTTTTGCACGGGCAATCATGAGTTGGTTCGTACAGGGCAGCGACTCAAAAATCTACGAGTTTCTGTGCCTTGTTACCGAGCCGCTCATTCAACCTTTTCGCAGTCTGCTGAGCCGCGTGAGCGCACTGCGGAATTGTCCGTTTGATTTTGCGTTTATGCTGGCATTTTTTGTTCTGATTGTTTTAGAACAAATGGTATATATGCTTTAAGCCTGCCGGACAAACGGCGCTGATTTTGGTCGGGCGCAGCCCGACCATTTTTCCGTGTCAGTACGGCAAATGATATAAAAACGGAGGAAAAACATATGACGGTGCAGGAAATACAAGAAATCGGCTTTGAAAAAGCAGTTTTCGGCGGATATGACATGAAGTCTGTCGATACTTTTCTCGAGCGTGTTGCAGAGGAATTTGCAGCGATGCAGAAGGAAAACGCTGCTATGAAGGCAAAAATGAAGGTGCTGGTCGATAAAATTGAAGAATACCGCGGTGTTGAAGAAGGAATGCACCGTACCCTACTGACCGCTCAGTCGATTGCACAGGAGACAATCGACAAGGCAAAGAAGGAAGCAGAGGAGATCATTGCTTCTGCGAAGGATGAAACCGCAAACAAGGTGAAAGACACCCAGGCGGAAATCAACACCGAGGAACAGAAACTGGAGACTGCCCGCAAGAACACTGCTGAGTTCATCGCTCATGTAGCAAAGCTGTATCAGTCGCAGGCAAGAGCACTGGCAGAGTTGGCGAAGGGCGAAAACCTCGCTCCGGTACAGCAGACTGAAGATGCAAAGAACACAAATGCGACTGGGAAGGGCGATGCACCAGTGGAAGATGCAACGCGTAAATTCGACTTCGGCGAACTGCAGTTCGGCACTGAATACGACCCGAAGGACGTTAAGTAAATAAGCGAAAGGACTGAATACTGCACAATGCAGCAGGATTACAACAACACGATCAATTTGCCCAAAACCGAATTCCCGATGCGTGCCGGTCTGCCGAAGCGCGAGCCGGGTTTTCTGGAAAACTGGGAGAAGAACGACCTCTACCATGAACTGATGAAGAAGAACGAAGGCAAGCCGCTTTTCGTTCTGCACGACGGCCCTCCATATGCAAACGGCAATCTGCATATGGGTCATGCACTGAATAAGATCCTCAAGGATTTTATTCTGCGTTCGCGCAATATGATGGGTTATCAGGCTCCGTACATTCCGGGCTGGGATACCCATGGTCTTCCGATTGAGCGTCAGGCAATCAAGGCTTACGGCATGGATCGCAGCAAGGTTTCCACTGCGGAGTTCCGCTCCAAGTGTGAAGAGTTCGCACACGATCATGTCAATACCCAGCGTACCCAGTTTAAGCGTCTGGGCGTTATCGGCGACTGGGATCGTCCGTACCTGACCCTGACCCACGATTACGAGGCTGCTCAGATTGAGATTTTCGGCGAGATGGCTAAGAAGGGTTACATCTACAAGGGTCAGAAGCCGGTTTACTGGTGCCCGCACGACGAGACCGCACTGGCTGAGGCAGAGATTGAGTACAAGGATGTTCCGTGTAAGTCTATCTTTGTAAAGTTCGCTGTAACCGATGATAAGGGTGTCATCACCAAGCTGCTTGGTACCAAGGAGAATGTATATTTCGTAATTTGGACCACCACTACCTGGACCATTCCGGGCAACCTTGCAATTTCTCTGAACCCGAACTTCGAGTACGATTTCGTTAAGGTTCCGAACGGCGAGGTTTATGTTCTGGCTAAGGAACTGGTTGCTTCTGTTATGAAGACTGCCGGCATTGACAGCTGGGAAGTTCTCGCAACCGTTCTCGGCTCTGATCTGGAGCTGATCAAGACCAAGCACCCGCTGTTCGACCGTGATTCTCTGGTTATCACCGGTGACCATGTAACGCTCGATGCCGGTACCGGCTGTGTTCATACCGCTCCGGGCTTTGGTGCTGATGACTTTATCGTTTGCCAGAGGTACAACATCCCGATTATCGTTCCGGTTGACGGCAAGGGCCGTCACACCGCCGAATCCGGCAAGTACGAGGGTATGTTTGTTGACGATTCCAACGAGGTTATCCTCAAGGATCTGGATGACTGCGGCGCACTTCTCGCAACTGAGGACATCGTGCACAGCTATCCGCATTGCTGGCGCTGCAAAAATCCGATCATCTTCCGCACTACAGAGCAGTGGTTCTGCTCTGTTGATGCGCTCAAGGATGACGCAGTCAAGGCTTGTGAGGACATCAAGTGGATTCCCGGCTGGGGTCAGGAGCGCATGACCTCCATGATCCGTGAGCGTTCCGACTGGTGTATTTCCCGTCAGCGTGTTTGGGGTGTTCCGATTCCGATCTTCACCTGCAAGAAGTGCGGCAAGCCGCTGGTAAATGAGCAGACGATTAAGACCGTTGCTGATCTGTTCCGTGAAAAGGGCTCCAACGCATGGTTCGACATGGCGGCTGCTGAGATTCTGCCGGCAGGCACCAAGTGTGAGTGCGGCTGCAGCGAGTTCGACAAGGAAACCGATACCATGGATGTATGGTTCGATTCCGGTTCCTCTTGGCGCGCTGTTATCGAGAACCGCGAAGGCCAGAAGACCCCGGTTGACGTATATCTGGAAGGCAACGACCAGTATCGCGGCTGGTTCCAGTCCTCGATGCTGACTTCTATTGCTACACAGGGCAAGGCTCCGTACAAGACGGTTATCACCCACGGTATGATTGTTGATGAGGAGCGCCAGAAGATGTCCAAGTCTCTGGGCAATGGTATTGCTCCGGAGGATATCCTCAAGCAGTATGGCGCAGACGTAATGCGTCTGTGGGTTGCTTCTTCTGACTACCGTCAGGATATGCGTATTTCCAAGGACATGCTCAAGCATCTGTCTCAGAACTACCTCAAGATCCGTAACACGGCTCGCTACATTCTGGGCAATCTGTTTGACTTTGATCCTAAGACCAACGCTGTTGCATACGCAGATATGCCGGAGTTGGATAAGTGGGCATTGATGAAGCTGAACGACCTTGCTGCAAAGGTTCGTGAGGGATATGATAGCTACGAATTCCACACCGTATTCCATGCAATTCATAATTTCTGTGTTGTTGATATGTCCAACTTCTACCTTGATGTGATCAAGGATCGTCTGTACTGCGATGAGACCGATGGTCTGAGCCGCCGCTCTGCACAGACTACGATCTATCGTATTCTGAGTGCGCTGGTTCGCATGCTGTCTCCGATTCTGTGCTTTACCGCAGACGAAATCTGGCAGGCTATGCCGCACGCTGCTGAGGATGATGCTCGCAACGTAGCATATAACGAGATGCCGCAGGCTGACGAGGCTTTGTCCTTCAGCGATGAGGATCGTGCTAAGTGGGACAAGCTGACCGCATTCCGCGATGACGTAAACAAGGCGCTCGAGGGTGCGCGTACCGCTAAGACCATCGGCAAGCCGCTGGAAGCATGCGTTACTGTTTACGCTGACGCTGAGCAGGCTGCATTCCTGAACGGCTGTGGTCAGGATCTGGCTGATCTGTGCATCGTTTCCGAACTTGATGTGGTTGCCGGTGACGGCGAGGGCGCTGCAAGCGAGAATCTGCCGGGTCTGAAGATTGCTGTTGCCCGCGCAGCAGGTGAGAAGTGCCTGCGCTGCTGGAAGCAGGCTAAGACCGTTGGTTCTGATGCAAAGCATCCGGGGCTGTGTGCTCGCTGTGCCAAGGTTGTAGGTTAAAAGAAGAATCCAAGGGGGAGCAGAGCAATTCTGTTCCTCCTTTTTGTTTTGGAGGTAGAAAATGCCGATTTATATTTGTGCAATCTTGCTGATGATCGCGGCAGATCAGGCAGTGAAATACTGGGCGTTTACATCCCTGCAGGCACAGCAGACCATTCCGTTGATCAATGGTGTGTTTCACTTGACCTATATTGAGAACCGCGGTGCAGCATTCAGCCTGTTCGCGCAGTTTGATTCACGCTGGATTTTTGTTGTATTGGCCATTGTGATTACAATTGCCATTTTCACAGCGATTTACAGGAATATGCTGCAGACTCAGCTTGGCTGCTGGTCGCTGATTCTGGTAGCGGCAGGCGCACTCGGCAACGCCATTGATCGTGTAGCACGCGGTTTTGTTGTCGATATGTTTGACTTCCGTCTGATTCATTTCCCGGTATTTAATGTGGCAGATATCTTCATTTGTGTAGGTGGCGTACTGTTTGTGCTATATTTTATGTTTCAGCACAAGGAGACAAGCGAAGCGGAGAAGTAACCATGAGTGAATTACAATTTACAGTTCCGGCAGAGCAATCCGGCAAGCGTATCGACAGCTGGCTGGCAGAGCAGATTGAAGGACTGACCCGCTCTGCGGCGCAGAATCTGTTGTCAGAGCAGGCAGTAAGCTGTAACGGTCAGCCGCTCAAGAAAAATTACAAGCTGGTCGGCGGCGAGGCGGTTACGGTTCAACTCCCGGAGTTAAAGGAAGTTGATCTCAAGCCGGAGAATATTCCGCTGGATATCGTTTATGAGGATGCGGATATTGTGGTGGTCAACAAGCCGCGCGGCATGGTTGTGCATCCTGCGGCTGGCAACTGGGACGGCACGTTGGTTAATGCATTGATGTACCACTGTGGTGACAGCCTGTCTGGTATTAACGGTGAACATCGACCGGGCATTGTGCATCGTATAGATAAGGATACCAGTGGTCTGCTCGTTGTGGCGAAAAATGACGCCGCACATCAGAGTCTGGCGGCTCAGATTGCGGCGCATACGGCATATCGCGGCTATGAAGCGATTGTGGTTGGTTCTGTTAAGGATGATACGGGAACGGTGGATAAGCCGATTGCCCGTCACAAGACTGATCGAAAAAAAATGGCAATCGTGGAAGGCGGACGGGAGGCAATCACGCATTATACTGTCATCAAACGGTATAACGGCTACACACATATGGCGTTTCAGCTCGAGACTGGACGTACGCACCAGATTCGTGTACATATGGCGTCTATTGGTCATCCGATTATCGGTGATCCGGTGTACGGACTGAAAAAAGACCGGTTTTCCAATATCGGCGGTCAATGTCTGCATGCAGCGAAGCTGACGCTCACGCACCCGAGAACAGGGGAGCGAATGGATTTTTCGGCATCGCTACCACAATATTTTACTGAAGTTCTTGATAAATTGGAGCGTATGCAATGAAAAAGTTTAAGGGTATGCTGTTGGCCTGCGATATGGATGGTACGCTGCTTGATGATTCAAAGCAAATTCCGGAAGAAAATCTGCGCGCATTACAATATTTTACGAAAAAGGGAGGACGGCTGTCGCTTGCGACCGGCCGTTCTCCTCATGCTATTGGCACATATATAGCTCAGTTGCCGGTCAATGCGCCATACAGTGTGATGAATGGTTCATTGATTTGCGATGAAAATCGCCAGATTTTGCATTGCTCCGGTATGCCGTACGAGACGAAAGAAATGATTGAGTATGTATTGTTAAATAATTCACAATTTGGATGCGAGATTTTTACCGCCGAAACAGCGCTGATTCGTCAAATGAGCGATCACACGCTGCAGCACATGCACAAGCTGCATTTAGATTATCAGATGTTTTCTAATGAGCAGTTTGCAAAAAGCGCAACTGCGGATTGGTGTACGGTCAATTTTACCGGTGAACCGGCACCAATCACCGCACTGACGCAGGATTTACTGATTCGGTATCCGCATGTATTTGATGTGACATCCAGCATGCCGACATTCTGTGAAATCACAGCCGCTGGTGTGAATAAGGGTTCGGCTCTACGGAGTATTGTTGAATACTTACCGGACGTTGAACGTGTATTTGCTATTGGCGACAGCTACAATGATGAATCCATGCTGCAAGAAGCTCAGATTTCGTTTGCACCAGCCAATGCAGAGCCGGAAGTGCTGCGAAATGTAAATGTGATGGTAAGTTCTAATAATGATCGTGCTGTGGCTGATATGATAGAGTATCTGGAGAAAATAGGATGAAAACAGTTAATTATTAGTTGTTATTAGATAGATGGTTTGTTAATTATACAAAATCTTTATTTTGTATAATTAGATTACTATGTCTAAATTAGATTCTACACTACGAATGCCTACCTCGTCAACTGTTTTATACGGGTCATCGCTACGACATACCAGCCAATCACAAGTTACACCAAAAATGTCCCCCAGATTCAACAGGACGCTGGACGAAAATAATGTTTCGCCACGTTCCCAGCGATAGACCGTATCACGGCAGATACCGAGCGCCGAAGCAATTTTAAGCGTTGAAACACCGGAACGTCGCCTTGCTTCACGAATACGATTAGGATTTCTTCTCTTTCTGCGGCACATAGGCCAGAATATTCCACATGAAATGCACCTTGCAGCGCTGCCATGAGGCGTCGGGAAAGGATTCACGAATTGCCGAAACCAGTCCGGCGTGTGCATCTGAAATGATAAGCCTAGGCGTGGACAGACTACGGTCCTCCAGATTCTGAAACAGCACTCCATAGGAGCTTCCGGATTCTTCGGCCATAGATTCAACGGCAATGATATCCTATGGCCGTTTTCATCCACACCGCACACGATAAGTACCACCATGCTGACAATGCGCTGACTTTTCTCTGCTCCTAGCTGCTGGTCCACCTCGACCTCCATGAGCTCTGTGCACAGCCATTCCAGCATACTCAGCATCGGATCCGGCTCCGTCACACATTTCCGTCACACATTGCAGTAGCAATGGAGTCCTAAGGACCTGTCTATTTTCTGTTGTATATGTGATAGAAACCTAGTTGCCGCTTAATGGGCAACTGGGTTTTTCGACAGACTGTAAACGGCTCATACAGAGCCGCTTATTTTAGTTATCCTGCATTCTTCAACCGAAACTGCTCAACCATCCGAATGAAATGCTGATGCACCGTCAAATCCTTATCTAATTCCGGATGAAATGCGGTCACGAGCATATTATCCTGCTGCGCGGCAACAATATTACTGTCAACAATGGATAGCACCTCGACATTATTTCCTACGCTCTCAATATATGGTGCGCGAATGAATGTCATCGGGATTCTCTCGATACTGCCAAACCGATCATCCGTGAAAAAACTGCCAAGCTGCCTGCCATAGGCATTACGCTTTACGCGAATATCCATCACACTGAAGCATGGTATGCCGCCATCAATCTGCTTAGCCAACAGAATCAGACCGGCACAGGTTCCGAATACAGGAAGTCCGTTTTGAATCTGCTCACGCAGCGTATCATACAAATCCAACTCGCGCAAGAGTTTATTCATTACTGTGCTTTCCCCACCTGGAATAATCAAACCATTCATCGGCTGATCCAAATCGCGCTTCTGGCGAATTTCGAAGTGCGGTACGCCGAGTTTATCCAGCACTGCGGCATGCTCTGCAAAGGCGCCCTGCAGCGCCAGAATTCCAACTGCCATTTTACTTGCCTCGCTCTGCCATCAGCAATGCGATTTCGTTCTCGTTAATGCCAACCATTGCTTCACCCAGATCGGTAGACAGTTCTGCGATCAGCTTTGCATCGGTGTAGTTAGTAACCGCCTTTACGATTGCTGCAGCACGCTTTGCCGGATCGCCAGACTTGAAGATGCCCGAACCAACGAATACGCCTTCTGCGCCAAGCTGCATCATCAGTGCTGCGTCAGCCGGAGTTGCAACGCCGCCTGCTGCAAAGTTTACGACCGGCAGTCGGCCATTTTCATGCACACTGCGGAGCAGTTCAACCGGAACCTGCAGTTGCTTTGCGGCCTCAAACAGCTCATCCTCACGCAGATTCTGCACACGGCGAATTTCTGCGTTCATAGCGCGCATGTGACGAACTGCCTGCACAACATCACCTGTGCCCGGCTCACCCTTGGTACGGATCATTGCTGCGCCTTCAGCGATGCGGCGCAGAGCTTCACCCAGATCACGCGCACCGCATACAAACGGAACCTTGAACTGTGTCTTATCAATGTGGTATACATCGTCCGCCGGAGACAGCACTTCACTCTCGTCGATATAGTCGATCTCGATTGCTTCCAGCACCTGTGCCTCAACAAAGTGACCGATACGGCACTTTGCCATAACTGGAATGGAAACCGCTTCCTGAATACCGCGAATCATCTTCGGGTCGCTCATACGGGAAACACCGCCTGCTGCACGGATATCAGCCGGAATGCGCTCCAATGCCATAACTGCACATGCGCCTGCTGCTTCGGCAATCTTCGCCTGCTCCGGTGTGGTTACGTCCATAATGACGCCGCCCTTCAGCATCTGGGCCAGCTCCTTGTTCAGCTTATACTGTACGCTCATGTCGTTCAGACTCCTTTGTTGTTTGGTGTATGAACGCATTATACGCCTAATCTGAATATGTTAAAATATTCAGATTATAATTATTTTATAATGCCAGTTTGCAAGAAATAAAGGAAAGCACGGTTTCTGTTTCTAAAACAAAATCCGTGCTTTATACTACTTATCAGCTGTTATATGCTGTATTTTCCTCATCAGTTACCGCGTTTGATGTATTTGGTGTGGCATTCAGATAAACTGTTGCACCTTCATCGATGCCCCAGAAAATTTCGGTATTGTTCGCATCTGAAACGCCGGTTTCCACCGCTACCAGCTGATAACCTTCGGGTGCTTCCATGCCGTCCGGAATCGGCAGTGTATCATCGAACGGAATTTCGTTGCCGTCCTTGTCGATGAGCGTTTTGGTGAATACACCCGTACTGCCATCCGCCGTGTGAACGATAGCGGAAGTCGGTACCATCAGGCAGCTGTCCGATTCGGCAACTGCAATTTTGTAATCGACCATCATGCCGCTGGAAATCGCCTGACCTTCGATAGAATCAACCGTGATAATTGCCTTAAAAGTCGTCAGACTGCCCTGACTGCCCGTGTTCTGACTCGGCTCCGGCGAAACCGAGTCAACCACACCGGTGAGCGGCAGCTCGGAACCATCCATCGTGTACATGTTCATTGTTACCGTCTGACCAGGCTCGACAGACTGCACTTCATCTGTCGTCAGCTCGGCCGTAACAACGGTATCGTTCAGGTCGGAAACAACAACCAGAGGCTCGGTACCATCGGTCTCCTCCCCTTCTTCTGCGTTCAGTGAGGTGACAACGCCGTCAATCGAAGCCGTCATCGTAGCATCCAGAATCTCCTGCTGCAGCTTGAGAATGCGCGTCTGAATCTCGCTCACCTTGGCCTGTGCGGCTGCAGCCGTGCTCTGTGCAGCCGTGAGACTGCTTCGCGCGTCCGAAGTATCCGGCGCTGCAACATTGGAAATTGACATAATGACTGCGCCGCTGCTGTATGTGCGGTTCGAGCCGTTATAGGCCGTGATTTCACCGCCGATCGGTGCCGTGATAACCTGCTCCTTGCTGTAGTCCAGCGTGCCTGAGCCGGAAGAGAAAATCGTGCCGGCGCTGTCGCTGTTGATCGTTGCGGTAGCACTCGTTCCCTGCGCCAGTGAACCGGAGGGATTCTGCACGGTTAATACGACAAGGAACGTACCTTTGCCGGAAGTGGAATCAATCGACGAAACCACAGCGGAAACCTGTCCGGCAGAGGTAGAGATCGTAGCCGTCTGACCGGCCTTGATATCTTTGGCATATTCCGAACTAAACTGTACAGCAAGCTGCATCTGGCTGTCGTTGACCATACGGCCGATGGTCTGTCCTGCACTTACCTTCTGCCCTACCGCAAATGTGCTTGATGCGATAAACTTGCCGCTGAACGGTGCCGTAGCGCTGCTGTGGGTGTACTGGCTCTGTGCCGAGGCAATGCGGCTCTGTGCCTGCGTGATCGCTGCCTGTGCGTTGGTCAACTCACTCTGCGCGGCCGTGAATTCGGCCTGTGCCGCTGTCAGCTGTTCGCGGATTCCGGTCGGATCGACAACGACCAGCGGATCACCGGCATGCACCTCATCTCCCTCGGAAACCAGCACCTGAGAGATTTTGCCCTCAAGTCCCAGGCCAAGTTCTTCCGTGTTGCGTGCAGCCGTTTCACCGCTGCCCTCGATATAAGTGCCAATATCGCCATAGGTAACGACTGCAGTCGTCGGAACTGTGTCCTCCGTGCCGGTATTGCGCGACTGAATGACAGCAAATACCGAACCGCCGACCAGCAGAATAATCAATCCTGCTGCAATGATAACGCGGACGCACTTGCTTCGATTAAATCTTTTGCGAAAGGATTCAGCTATCTGCTCTGCCTTCTCATTTTTTTCGTCAGCATCAGCTTTTTCGGATGCTTCTTCCAGTGCAGTATTGTCCTCCGTCTGAACGGTCTTGTCAGCAGCGTTTTCTGACATCGACGGAAGCGTCTGTGTCTGCTCAAGCTCCTGTTCATGCTTGTGTTTGCCGAAGAACTTCTTCTTGTTCTGGCTCATATTTTGATGTTCCTTTCTATGCGCTGTTCCTGTAAAACAGAGCCGTGCCCGATCTTGAAAGTTATCTCTCGATCAGAGCCTGTAAAAAGTCATGTACTTTTGCGGGCAGTTCCTCCAGCGAACCGTCGTTGAGGAATTCCGCATCATAGGTATACGCTGCAACACCGTCATCCGAGCGGTTGCCAAGCTGTCCGCGTGCCTGCTCAAGTGTCGGTCGACGCACGAGAATGGTCTTGCAGTTTACGCCTGCCGCCTGACGGAAGCGCTCGATTTCCTCCGGCTCCCGGATATGGACGAACAGCAGTTCTGCATCATTTTCAGCAAATATCTGCAGCTGTTCTGTGCAGTAGCGGAACGGAAGGTCGTTGAATTCCGTGCAGTCTGCCTTCAGCTGCGAAAGAAAACGACGTGCCGCCGGTGTTTTGGTGCCGTCCCATCCGGCGGCTTTGGCCACCTGCAAAATGGGTGTGATGGACGAAATGTTCTGCACCTTCCAGCTTTGCGCGGCAGCACTGCATACGGTATCCTTGCCGACACCGCCGCTGCCGTTTATGATAAACACTTGTTTGGTCAAGTAAAAGTCTCCTTCAAATGCGCATTTCTATACACTATACATTTTATCACAGCAAATCGACCTTTACAAGCGGACAGTCTTTACAATTCTGTTAAAAAAGCGTGCCTGTTTTTGGCAGGCACGCCCGATTTCACAGGATGATGCAGATGAGTCCTCCTGCGCTTTCGTTGATGATCTTTTCCAGTGTTTCACGGATTTTACCGCGAGCATCGTCCGGCATACGGCTCAATTTGTGCGACAATTCCTCACGCACGAGTTCATTGAGCGACTTTCCGAAAATATTGGTCTCCCAAATCTTCTCCGGCTGTTCCTCAAACTCGCTGAGCAGATAGTGTACCAGTTCTTCCGACTGCTTTTCCGTGCCGACGATCGGATTGACCTCGGCTTTGATGTTGGCCCGCATCATATGGATGGATGGTGCAGAAGCCCGCAGACGCACGCCATACCGTCCTCCCTGCCGAACGATTTCCGGTTCCTCGAGCGACAGCTCCTCCACCGACGGCATCACAATGCCGTAACCGGTCTGATATACCTGATCGAGCGCACCATGCAGCCGTTCGTACTGCTGTTTCACCGTAGCGAAATCCTCAAGCACATGAATCAAATCTGCGTCATCCCGCACCTGAATGCCGGTCTGCTCGCCGACAATGCCATAGAATACGGTTTCCGGTACGTCCACATGCACGACCGCCGAGCCGCTGCCGAGCGCCATATTGTCCACACTTGCCCGCTCGACGTATTCGTTCTCTTCGAGGGTACGGCATAGCTTCTGTACATCGCGCATTTTTTCTCCGCCTTCGGTGGCTGTGCGGATGCACTGGTAAATGCTGTTCTGCACCGGATGATGCAGCGGCAGAGTACCGATATAACGCGGAAGGACAAAACCAATCTCGCAGACCGGAAATTCATACAGCACCTGCTGCAGAATATCCGCAATGCCGCTCTCATCCAGTTCAAGACAGTTCACCGTAATCGGTGCAATCCCGTACTGCGACTGCAGCTCGGCGCATACACACTGTGCCGCTTCGCCATTCGGCTCTGACGAGTTTACCAGTACGAGAAACGGCTTGCCGAGTGACTGCAGTTCCTCGATTACGCGTTTTTCTGCCGGTATATAGGCTTCACGCGGTAGATCGGTAAAGCTGCCATCGGTCGTCACCACCAGTCCGATGGTAGAGTGTTCACCGATAACCTTGTGTGTACCGATCTCTGCCGCTTCGGCCAGTGTCATGGGTTCCTCCTGCCACGGTGTAGATACCATGCGCGGTGTATCTCCCTCCATGCCGCCGAGTGCGCCCTCTACCAGATAGCCTACGCAGTCCACCAGCCGTACCCGGCATGCGCCGCCTTCCGGCAGAGCGATCTCCGCCGCTTCTTCCGGCACAAATTTGGGTTCGGCAGTCATAATTGTCCGTCCGGTGCCGGACTGCGGCAATTCATCCCGTGCGCGCTCCCGCTTGTAGGGATTCTCCATATCCGGCAGCACCATTGTCTCCATGAACCGCTTGATAAATGTGGATTTTCCCGTACGAACCGGACCGACAACGCCAATATAAATATCACCGCCGGTGCGACTGCTGATTTGATCGTAAATCTGGTTTTCCATTCTCTTCCCGCCTTTCAGTCCTGAATCGGAATCAGCAGCATGGCATTCTGCACACGCTCTGCCTCTGCCGGCAAGTCATTCGCACAGCGAATCGCCTGCTCGGTCGTATCGCAGTTTTTGGCAATGTCCCATAGCCGTTCTTCGCCGGTGATTTGCCTGAGCACCAGTGTTACGCCGTTATGTCTGCTCTCCTTTGGCTTGATCTCCAGCGCAGAGATATAGCAGAACGTCACGCGCTCCTGTGTTGCAGCAGTGCCGCTTGCGTTGACAGTCAAAAGTAATCCGCGCTCACCCGCCGCTGTGGCGCGTGCCGAAAGTGTAAGATCTTCCGGCTCTCCGGCCTCACTATACGGCATGGTCAGCGGTACAATACGCTGTACTGCGCAAAGCTGCTGTTCATCACTCAAATACAGCACACGAACACCGGCTTTGACCTGCAGCTCGCTCTCCGATACGCGCTTTGCGCCGCAGCAGACCGCCTGCGCGGCAATCACATGAGAAACATGCTGTGCAGTCTGCAAAGTCTCACTGCCTTCGGCGGTAAACGGCTGCGCGGACGGCATATTCTGCAATACAGGATGTTCTGCCTGTGCAGCAAGCACCTTGCCGGGCAGATACATATCCTCGATGCAGCGCAGCTTGCGCTCCTGCCGCAGCAGTACTATTGCCTGTGCGCCGATGGTGCAGGACAACATGCCATCGGATTCCAATCGGCAGTCTGCCTCGGATACGGTCATATGAACTGCGGTCAGGGCGCCTTCTTCTGCTTCTGGCAACTCGAGAATCTGCGTGAACGGCGTGCTGTTGTTCAGTACGCGCACAGCATCATCCTCCTGCATGGCAAGACAGTGCAGTATCGCTTCACCTTTCACGATGATTCTGCCATGCATGGCGCGGCACTCGGATACCTGCATCGTGCAGTCGGTGTGCAGAAGGGACAGCTCCGCTGCATCCGCAAGCTGTATGTCGTCCAGTATTGTCACCGGATAACTGCGTACCTGCTCCAGCAGCGTTATGCTCTGCAAATGGCTCAGGCATTCTATGCTGTCCAGTTCGACCGATTCTGTCACGTCGCACTCTACTTTGCAGTAGCCTTCGGTTAAAAGGCAAAGCTGAACGCTGACGCACACCTTGCGGCTGTTCATAGCTTCGGCCTCTACCGCAGCAATGCGGCACACGGTGCTGCAGACAGATTCTGCCGAGACACCCTCGCATTCCTCAATATGTGCAAACGTGACCGGCACGGAGAGCCGACGCAGTTTACCGCCGTTTTCCGGTTCGTACAGTACGGTCGTCTGCACGGTGCCAGATACCAACAGGCGACCATTCTGCGGAGTCTGGTCCTTGATGACCGCCGTACCATATGCGCACACGATTCGTCCGATATCTGGAAACGTGTCCGGCACAATCGAATCCGCACTCTCTGTCGCCACAGAGATATGCGCTAATTTCTTTTCATAGTAGCAGATGCTTGTTTGATTCAGTTCCATTGATGCTGCCTCCTTTGGTTTCACCGCTGCTCCTGCATTACCATATGAAGCGCTTGTGTAAAATATGAGCAGATCGTTTTCGCTTTGCTGTCACATTTTCCATCCTCGCTGCTTATACTGGTAACAGGAGCGTGATGCGCTATGTTCTGCCGTGGTCAGGCAATCGGCCTTGCCGTATTTATGTTTGGAACAGGCTTGCTTCTGGGCAGTCTGCTCCCATCCTGTCTGCCGGTGTGGCTGATTGCACTGGCAGTGATCGCGGCAGGGCTGTTCCTGCTGCAGTGCTGAAGGAGGGTAAGGCATGATGAAGGTCGTTGTATGGAAAAGTCCCAAGTGCTTACGCGGGATCCTGTGCTGCCTGTTTCATGTAAACAGGGCATAAGAAAAAGCGCATTCGCAGATAAATCTCTGTGAATGCGCTTTTGGCTGTTTATGAAATCGTTACTTCTTTTCAGTCGTGCTACCGAAGCCGCCGGTGCGTTCACCGTCAGCCTCATCGTCCACGGTGATACCGAACGGCAGGAAAATACCTTGTGCAAAGCCGTCGCCGGCGGCAACCGAAAGGGTCTTGCCCTTGTGATCGTCGCTGGTCATCTTAATGAGAATATGTCCTTCATTTTTAGCCTCAAAGTAGTCGCTGTCGATAATACCGACCGTATTGTCGAGCTGCAGACGGTGACGGAAGCCCAGACCGGAACGCGGGTACAGGCTCAGCACCCAGCCGTCCTCGATCATAACGCGAATACCGGTCGGAATAAGGATGGTCTCGTGCGGAACAAGCGTAAAGCTTTCCGGCGCAAAAAAATCATAGCCGGCAGAGCCTTTGGTCGCGCGGCGCGGCAGCCGGATGTTCTGATAGACCTTCTTGGCCTCATCCGCGCTGCGGCGGGTAGCCGCGCACCAGTCACGGACAAACTGTTCCTCGGATACCTTGAAAAACTGTGCGATCTGTTGCATAATTCAGCACTCCTTTTTACTTATCGTCATGCAGGACGATACTGTTAGCCGCAAGCGTGCGCGGAACATCAATCACGCGCTGGTTGGCACTGCCGCGCCAGTGAAGCTGCGGATCGGCCTGCGCCTGTACAAAACGACCGTCGATCAGCACGTCAATCTGATCGAGAAACGGCAGCCACTTGATTTCCTCCCAACGGTAGCCGGTATACAGCCAGATGGTCTTATCCGGAAACTTTTGCCGAACCTCGCGGCACAGCTCGCTGATCTCCTCGCGGTTGCCGGGGAAAAGCGGATCACCGCCGGAAAACGTGATGCCGGAGATATAGTCCTTGCCAAGCTCGGTGAACAGCTCAGCCTTTGCTGCCTGATCAAACAGCAGACCGCCTTCCGCGTCCCATGTGATGGGGTTGTGACAGCCGGGACAGGCGTGTCCGCAGCCGGCCACCCACAGCACAACACGCAGGCCATCGCCGTTGAGCATATCGTCCTTGGTTATATTGTGATACTGCATTCGTGTTACATACTCTTTCTTTCAGCAATTTCGGCCATCTTGGCATCGTTCAGGCGCGTATCGCCCTTCACGCGAGAGTAGGAAAGATAGCCGTTCATTCTCTCGATTTTGGTAAGGTTGCGGCTGCCGCACTTCGGGCAGACATCCATAGACAGTTCCTCATGACCGCAGTCATCGCAGTACGCGAGTGAAAGATTGACACCCTCATAGAAGCCCTTTGCCATGGCGCGGCGCACCAGAGAGCGAATCGCCTCATGGTTGTAGTCAATCGGATACTTGACGTATTGAATCTTACCGCCGTTGCACAGATTCCAGAAACGACCCTCAAGATCCTGCTTCTGAATCGGTGTCAGGTCCTCGGTAACGTGGCAGTGGAAGCTGTTGGAGACATACGGACGATCGGAAACACCCTCGATGATGCCGTATTTCTTGCGGAACTGCTCGACCTGCAAACCGCACAGACTCTCTGCCGGTGTACCGTAGATAGCATACAGATTGCCGTCCTCGTTCTTGAATTGCTCGACCTTATCGTTGATATACTGCAGTGTTTCGAGGGCAAACTGACCGTCCTCGGCAAGCGATTTGCCGTTGTACAACTCCTGCAGCTCGTTAAGTGCAGTAATGCCGAACGACGCAGTAGCGGTTTTCATGATCGGCTTGATCTTGTCCGACGGCTTGAGATGTCCGCCGTAGAAACCGCCCTCGCAGTACGCCAGCGGATTGGTAGATGCACGCATCTCCCCCAGGTACGCATAGGTGCGGATATGCAGCTTGCGGATAAGCTCCAGATAATAGTCGAGTACCTCGCGGAACGGACGGCTCTCCTGCTGTGCCTTAGCGTAGATCATCGGCAGGTGCAGCGATACCGCGCCAATGTTCCAGCGGCCGACAAATACCGGCTTGTCGCTCTCATCAGCGGGCTTCATGCCTCCGCGCTCGTACCACGGAGACAGGAACGCGCGGCAGCCCATCGGACTGATGATCGCGCCGTACTTCTTATACATGCTCGGCACATAGCCTTCACCGGTCAGCGACAGCCAGTCCGGATACATCGCACGGGACGAGCACAGGATACCGGCTTCAAATACATCCTCAAGCAGCTTGCCGGGACCGTGCAAGTTCTCATCGTACAGGAATACGATCTTCGGGAACAGGACCGGCTTTTTCTGGCCTTTTTTGCCCTGCCCCTTGCGGCGTACATTCAGCATGGTAATGGAGGCCAGCTTGGCAAAACGACCGGTGCCGGTTCCCATTGTCATGGTGATGAACGGATAGTCGCCGCGGCTGGATGCTACCGTGTTGAACTTGTACTCCCAGCCCTGGAAGCCCTGCTCAAAGTCGTTGAGAATGTCCGCCATAACTTCCTTCTCGACCGTATCAGCATCCAGTCCCAGACGAGTATACTTCTCGGTCAGCATTTTGTAGCTGCGCTCGGCATACGGCTCGAGCAGCAGATCGACCGACGGCACGGTAAAGCCGCCGTACTGCTGGCTTGCAGCGGAAAGCACGATATCACCGATCACGTCAAATGCAACATTAAGTGTTTTTGGCTCGTTGTACCACAGATTGCCCATCTCAAAGCCGTCCTTGAGGACACTCGCTACATCAAACAGGCAGCAGTTCATGGTATCGCGGCGTGCCGACATATCGTGGACGTAAATGTAGCCGTCCCGACAGGCCTGCAGTTCCTCGGTGTTCATAAAGAACTTCTGGTACAGCTCCTTGTTGAGCTGATTGAAGATCAGGCTGCGCTTAGTGGAGACCAGCGCGGAATCCGTGTTGGAATTTTCCTTATCGCCGATATACATGATAGACTGGCTTTTCTGGTATACGCTGTCCAGCATGCCGACAAAATCCTGCTTATAGTTGCGGTAGTCGCGGTAGCTTTTGGCAACCTCCGGCTGCACCGACTCAAGTGCAGACTCAACGATGTTGTGCATTTGCCAGATCTGAATCTCGGTCATGTGATGGTCACGGATATAACCCTCGACATGATTGCAGATCGACTTCAACTCATCCTCTGTAAAGTTGTAGAGGACACGGTTTGCCGACTTATTAACGGCGATAACAACCTTCTGGATGTTAAACGGTTCTTTGGTGTGATCCTTTTTGACAACTCGAACCATGTGTTGTTCTTCCTCTCTAAATTTCATACGTTCATTATTATATCATATTGTCCGACAAAAAGCGAACAAAAAAGCACTGCCGTTTACAGGTAAAGTGTAAAAGTACATACCCATACATCATGTGCTGCTATTGCATTGTACCATACAAGATATAGATTTGGAAGGATAAAATTCGACAAAAATATCATACATATTTTTGCGAAAATAATTCTTTGCATAAAATCGTCGGTTTTGCTTGCGGGTCTGCCGACTATCCTCTATAATAGATGTAGCGATCCTGACAGTAAGCCTCTGCGTCCGCAGATTCTGCATGAAAGGAGCCGTCCATATTGTATTGCAGCGTTTCCTGCACGGAAGCGCCGTTTATATCTGTACCGGACTGCGTCTTTCAGAGGACGCAGTTATTTTTTATTCCGAGGTGTTTTTATGCAAACAAGAGTTGCCGTAATGGGAATCGTGGTAGAGAACACGGATTCTGTGGAACGGCTCAATACCCTGCTGCATGAGTACGGCAGCTATATCATCGGGCGCATGGGTATTCCCTATCGAGCGCGCAATATCAACATTGTGTCCATCGCCATTGATGCGCCGCAGGATGTGATCTCGGCTTTGTCCGGCAAGATCGGCAATCTGGACGGTATCAGCGTCAAGACCGCATATTCCAATGTGCAGAGCGATGAATAAGGCGAAGCAGCTCATTGACCGGCTGGAAGCGCAGCACAGCCTGTCAATAGAGGAATACGAATATCTGATCGAAAACCAGAGCGACGAACTGGCGGCCTATGCCGCGGAGAAAGCGGTTGCCTTACGAAAACAGGTATACGGTATGGATGTGTACATTCGAGGACTGATCGAAATCGGCAATATCTGCCGCAACGACTGCTATTACTGCGGTATCCGGCGCTCCAATCCCGCATGTGACCGCTACCGACTGACCGAGGCGCAGATACTGGACTGTGCCCGGGAAGGTTATGCGCTCGGTTTCCGCACTTTTGTCATGCAGGGCGGCGAGGACAGCGCATTCTCAGTCGATGTGGTTTGCCATCTGGTACGACAGATCAAAGCAGAGTTCCCGGATTGTGCAGTAACGCTGTCGCTCGGAGAGTTCCCTCGTGAAGCCTATCAGGCGATGTTCGACGCAGGCGCGGACCGTTATCTGCTCCGTCACGAAACCGCCGATAAGGCACATTATGAAAAGCTGCATCCGGCGCAGATGTCGTTTGACAACCGTATGCGCTGCCTTCGTGATTTGAAAGACATCGGCTACCAGACCGGCTGCGGCTTTATGGTCGGCTCGCCGTATCAGACGGCACGAACACTCGCTGAGGACTTAAAGTTCATCGAAAAATTTCGGCCGGAGATGTGCGGTATCGGCCCGTTTATTCCGCAGAAGGACACACCGTTCCGCGATTTTTCGGCCGGAACGTGTGAGCAGACAGTGTATCTGCTGTCACTGCTGCGGTTGATTCAACCGAATTTGTTGCTGCCCGCCACAACGGCGCTCGGCACCATCCGGCCGGACGGCCGCGAACGCGGACTGCAGGCTGGTGCAAACGTAGTGATGCCCAATCTGTCTCCGCTTGGGGTGCGAAAAAAATATGCACTGTACGACGGCAAACTATGTACCGGTGAGGAGGCTGCACAGTGCATCGGCTGCCTGTCGCGCCGTGTGGCGTCGGTCGGCTGCCGGATTGTTACCGCACGCGGAGATATTATCCGATAAGTGATACATTTTAAGGGACTCTGACGGAAAGAGTAATCCTCTGACCGCAAGATAAGAAAGGAAAACGAAAAAATGGCTCAGTACAACCCGAAATCACTCCATGCAGAGGAGTTTATCAACCATGAGGAAATCCTTGAAACGCTGAAATACGCCGAGGAGAACAAACACAACATCGAGCTGATCGACAGCATTCTGGAAAAGGCCCGTCCGCAGAAAACGGCTACCGGCGTACACTGTGCCGGTCTGACGCATCGCGAAGCCTCTGTGCTGCTGGCCTGCGATATCCCCGAGAAGATCGAGGAGATGTATCAGCTGGCCGAGGAGATCAAGCTGGCGTTCTACGGCAACCGTATTGTTATGTTTGCACCGCTGTATCTGTCGAATTACTGCGTAAACGGCTGTGTTTACTGTCCGTATCACGCAAAAAACCGCCATATCACTCGCAAAAAGCTGACGCAGGAAGAGGTTGCCCGCGAGGTTATCGCACTGCAGGATATGGGTCACAAGCGCCTTGCCATCGAGGCCGGTGAGGACCCGGTCAACAACCCGATTGAGTACATTCTCGAGTGCATCAACACCATTTACTCCATCAAACATAAAAACGGTGCAATTCGACGTGTCAACGTCAACATTGCGGCGACCACAGTCGAGAACTACCGCAAGCTGAAGGACGCCGGCATCGGCACTTACATTCTGTTCCAGGAGACCTACCACAAGCAGAGCTACCTCAAGCTGCATCCGGCAGGTCCGAAGCACGATTACGACTACCACACCGAAGCAATGGATCGCGCGATGGACGGCGGTATCGACGACGTTGGCCTGGGTGTTCTGTTCGGTCTGGAAATGTACAAGTACGAGTTCGCTGGTCTGCTCATGCACGCCGAGCATCTGGAGGCTGTACACGGCGTTGGCCCGCATACTATCAGCGTACCGCGTATCAAGCGCGCGGACGATATTGACCCGGATGTATTCGACAACGGCCTGAGCGACGAGCTGTTCGCAAAGGTTATCGCGTGCATCCGCATTGCCGTGCCGTACACCGGCATGATCATCTCCACCCGCGAGAGCCAGCAGGTGCGTGAGAGGGCACTTGGTCTGGGCATTTCGCAGATCAGCGGTGCTTCCCGTACCTCGGTCGGTGGCTATGAGGAAGAGGAGCGTCCGCACGACTCTGAGCAGTTTGATGTATCCGATCAGCGCTCGCTCGATGAGGTTGTTCACTGGCTCATGCAGCTTGGGTTTATTCCGTCGTTCTGCACCGCCTGCTACCGCGAGGGGCGCACCGGCGACCGTTTCATGAGCCTGTGCAAGAACGGTCAGATCCTCAACTGCTGCCACCCGAACGCATTGATGACACTCGCGGAGTATCTGGTCGATTACGCAAGCGAGGACACCAGGCGCGTCGGCATGGAGCTGATTCAGGAGGAACTTAAAAAAATCCCGCGCGATAAGGTACGCGAAATTGCAGCCGAGCATATCAAGGATATCTGCAGCTCCAACCGCCGTGATTTCCGCTTCTAAGGAGGGTTTCCTATGGGACTGAACACACAGCCCTCCGGCGAGCGCGTACACATCGGCTTTTTCGGCCTGCGCAATGCGGGCAAATCCAGCGTGGTAAACCGCGTGACCGGACAAACACTGTCCATTGTTTCCGATGTCAAGGGCACGACCACCGATCCGGTGCAGAAGGCGATGGAACTGCTCCCTATCGGTCCGGTGGTTATCATCGACACGCCGGGCATTGATGATGAGGGCACGCTCGGTGAGGAACGTGTCCGCCGGGCGCTCCGCGTGCTGGACAAGACGGATATTGCGGTTCTTGTCACGGACAGCACGCGCGGTTTGCAGCCTGCCGAGCAGGAACTGCTTGAGTTGTTCCGCAAGCGGGAGATTCCGTTTGTCATCGCGCACAACAAGGCGGATTTGACTTCGGTTCCTGCCGCCATGCCGGAAAACGAGATTTACATCAGCGCAGCAGCCGACAGCAACATCCGTGAACTCAAGGAACTAATCGCACGAGCCGTCAAGCCGACCGAGCCGGAAAAACGTCTGGTTGCTGACCTGCTTGCGCCGAATGACACAGTCGTACTGGTCGTGCCGATCGACTCAGCTGCACCGAAAGGCCGGCTCATCCTGCCGCAGCAGCAGACCATCCGCGATATTCTGGAAGCAGGCGCAATTTCGCTTGTCACCCGTGAAACCGAGCTGACCCGCACGCTGGAATCCCTGCGTGAGCCGCCGCGGCTGGTTATCACGGATTCGCAGGCGTTCGGCATTGTGGACAAGCTGGTGCCGAAAAATGTCCGGCTGACCTCATTCTCCATCCTGTTTGCCCGATACAAAGGCAATCTACGGCAGGCGATTCTCGGTGCTGCACAGTTGAATTCTTTGCAGGATGGCGATACTGTGCTCATCTCCGAAGGCTGCACGCATCACCGCCAGTGCGGCGATATCGGCACGGAAAAACTGCCGAACTGGATTCGCAGATTTACCGGCAAAGATGTGCAGTTCTCGTTTACCGCGGGTAATGAGTTTCCTGAGGACGTGAGCAAGTACGCACTTGTCGTGCACTGCGGCGGCTGCATGCTGAACGAGCGGGAAATGCAGTATCGTCTGCGGCACAGCGCCGAGCGGAATGTGCCGATGACCAACTATGGCATTGCCATCGCTCATATGCACGGCATTCTCGATCGTGCGCTTGCTCCGTTCCCTGATCTGCATCAGGCATGGAGCAGCACCGCAAACGGATAAAACATGGGGCGCGCTGAAAACAGCGCGCAAAAAAAGACGAGTAAGTTTCTCCGAATGGGGTTTGCTTACTCGTCTTTTTTGCTTTAGATTAAGGTGTGAAACAACACCGGTGCAGTGTAAATGAGTGCAGGGACAAGAAGCCTTCTTCAGCCTTTTGCCCCTGTATTCTTTGCGCTTTTTCCTGCTTACATTTTGAAAAATTGAAATGCTTGGCCTGCGTCGGGAATGCACCGCAGTTCACGCATGCCAGTTCTCCCAATCCACAATGCGGTGCTGCAGCGGACCGGAACCGTGACCAAGATCCAGCCTAAAGTCAATGCAGGCGGTCAGATACCGCTTGGCCCGCTTGACGCTGCCGACGAGCGACACGCCCTGTGCCAGTCCGCATGCGATTGCACTGGATAGCGTGCAGCCGGTACCGTGCGTGTTCGGGTTATCAATACGCGGCGCGGGAAGCCAGTGCATTTCTGTGCCGTCAAACAGCAGATCATCTGCGCAGTCTGCCAGATGACCACCCTTGACCAGAACGGCGCCGCCGGTCTTGCCGACGATTTCACGTGCCGCCTGCTCCATATCTTCACGATTGGTGATGCTATGGCTGCAGACAGCGGCTGCCTCATGCAGATTAGGCGTTACCAGAGTGCACAGCGGGAACAGCTCCTCCTGCAGAACCTTTGCCGCATCGTGATGCAGCAGCGCGGTACCGCTTGAGGACATCATTACCGGGTCGAGTACGATATTCTTGGCCTGGTACGCCTTCAAGCGCTCCGCTACTGTGTGAATAATCTCTGCGTCATACAGCATGCCGACCTTGACGGCATCCGGGAAAATATCGTCAAACACACAGTCAATCTGTTTGCCAACCAGTTCAGCGGAAACCGGCTGCATACCGAATACACCAGTGGTATTTTGTGCACACACGACAGTGATAACGGCCATGCCATACACGCCGAAGGCTTCAAAGGTTTTCAGGTCGGTCTGAATACCTGCGCCGCCTGTCGGGTCGGTGCCTGCAATGCTGAGAACGGTTTTCATGTTAATTTTCCTCCAATCCTGTGCCGTCAAAGGCGGGAATAAAACTCTCGCTGATGGATTCGTCCTGCTGAAAAAAACCGCCGAGTCCAAGCTCACCGAACAGCGTACAGGCATCTGCGTACTCCTCTGCGGTGATGGTGCGGTCAAGCTCGGGATAATCCTGCATATCAAACGGCGTGTACTGCTGCATAAGGCTGACAAGCACGCTGTCACCCCATCGAGAGGCAATATCCCGGAGCACCTGCGCGGTGTCGCCGGCCAGTCCGGGCAGCATCAAATGCCGGATGACGGTGCCACGCTTCAGCAGACCATTTTTATCAAACTGCGGTGCACCTGTCTGGCGCACCATTTCATCAATAGCCGGAACGGAGAACTCACGGTAATCCTCCGCATGCGAGTACAGACCTGCATAGTAGCTGCTGTAATACTTGTAATCCGGCAGATAGATGTCAATGTGACCATCGAGCAGCTGCAGCGTTTCCACCTGCTCATATCCGCTGGAATTGTATACAACAGGAAGTGAAAGCCCCTGTTTTCGGGCAATTTGCAGCGCTTCGATAATTTGCGGCACATAATGGGCGCCGGTAACAAGGTTGATGTTATGCGCACCTTTTTTCTCCAGAGAGAGAAAGGTTTTCGCCAGTGCATCTACCGTAATGTTCTGTCCCTCGGCCTCTCTGCGGCTGATCTTGCGGTTTTGGCAGAACACACAGCCGAGCGAGCAATGAGAGAAAAACACCGTGCCCGAGCCATTTGTACCCGAAATCGGCGGCTCCTCCCACATATGAAGCGATGCGCGTGCAGCTTCGATTTCGATGCCTGCACCGCAGGCTCCGCGGCTCTTTGTGCGGTCTGCGCCGCAGGCGCGCGGACACAGCTGACAGTTCTTAAGCATATCGGTCAAAATAATCCCTCCGATACGTTATATTATATCGTATTTTTGTCTGGAAATAAAGTAGGGAAATGTGATATAATAAACACTACGGCTTTGGAACGTATAGAATTTTCGCTCGGATCAAAATCGTGTCTTTTATTAAACAGAAATACAAGTAGAAACATAGGAGATGCAATATGAAGGTTTCTCAACTTTTGAATCAGGACAAAGTAACCCTTTCTTTTGAGGTATTCCCGCCCAAGACCAGCAGCAGCTATGAGTCTGTCGCACACGCAACGCAGGAAATTGCGGCATTGCGTCCGGACTTTATGAGCGTTACATACGGTGCAGGCGGCGGCACGAGCGAACACACTGTCAACATCGCGGCAGATCTCAAGAAGAAGTATGATGTTACCGTTCTGACCCATCTGACCTGTGTTTCCTCTACCCGTGAGCACGTTGCAGCGATGGTAAAAAAGTATAAGGATGCCGGTATCGAGAACATTCTTGCACTGCGCGGTGATATTCCGGAGGGCGGCGCTCCGCATTCTGACTACCACTATGCCGCTGAACTGGTACGCGATATCAAGTCGCAGGGCGATTTCTGCGTTGGCGGCGCCTGCTACCCGGAGGGTCACGTTGAGGCAGCCAATAAAACCGAGGATATTCTGCACCTCAAGGAAAAAGTAGACGCAGGCTGTGAATTTCTGACCACGCAGATGTTCTTTGATAACAACATCATGTACAACTTCCTGTACCGTATCCGAGAAAAGGGCATTACGGTTCCGGTTGTTGCAGGCATTATGCCGGTGACGAATGTCAAGCAGATCAAGCGTATCACTTCTATGTCCGGCACCTACCTGCCCGAACGCTTCAAGGCCATCGTTGACCGTTTCGGTGACAATCCGGCGGCTATGAAGCAGGCAGGCGTTATCTACGCGACCGAGCAGATCATCGACCTGATTGCAAACGGCGTCAACCATATCCATGTTTACTCGATGAACAAGCCGGAAATTGCCGCAGGCATTCAGTCCAGCCTGTCGGAGATTCTCAAGTGATTGAACTGGACAGATCGGAAGCCATCCGCTACATGGGTTATCACGGCACGCAGCCGGATGAGGCTGTGCAGGCCAGCCTGACACGATGCGGTGAAGCACTGCAGCAGGCGGCAGAACCCAAATCGATCTACCGCGTGTTTCCGCTGCAGCATATTGACGCGCAAACACTCGAGATCGCAGATGTACAAATTCACAGCAAAAATCTGGCACGCAATCTGCAGGGCTGCAGCGAGGTCTGTCTGATGGCAGCAACGCTCGGCATCGGACCGGATCGCCTGATTGCCCGCGCGTCTGCAGTCCGGATGAGCGACGCGGTGATCTATCAGGCGGCGGCAGCGGCCATGGTCGAGACCTATTGCGATGAGGTCAACGAACACATCCGGCAGGACGCAGCGCAGCGCGGCATGTACTGCCGGCCGCGGTTCAGTCCCGGCTACGGCGATTTTCCGATCGCACACCAGCGGGATTTCAGCCGCCTGCTGGATACGCCGCGCAAGATTGGCTTGACCGTGACCGAAAGCTGTCTTCTGGCACCTATCAAGTCGGTAACGGCGGTAATCGGTCTGTCTGAAACACCGCAGCCGTGTCACCGCAAGGGCTGTGAGGAATGCGGCAAGACGGATTGCGCTTACAGGAGATGAAAAGAATGAAACTGACCGAACGACTGGGAAAAGAATGGGTATTTTTCGATGGCGGCATGGGCACCATCCTGCAGGAGCACGGCTTAAAAGCCGGTGAACTGCCGGAAACGTGGAACCTGTCCCATCCGGATGAGATTATTGCGCTGAACCGCAGCTACTTTGAAGCTGGCTGTGATGTAGTGAACACCAACACTTTCGGTGCAAATGCCCTTAAATATCCGGATAACCTGCAGGAAATCGTACAAGCTGCAGTTTCGCATGCAAAAACCGCGCGTCAGCAGGCAGACCGAGAGGACGCCTATATTGCGCTCGATATTGGCCCAACCGGCAAGCTGCTGCAGCCGATGGGCGATCTGCCGTTCGAGCGTGCGGTCGAGCTGTTCGGCGAAACCATCCGTATCGGCGCGGCGGCGGGCGCAGACCTCGTGCTCATCGAAACCATGAGCGACAGCTACGAGGCTAAGGCGGCCGTGTTGGCTGCCAAGGAAAACTGCGATCTGCCGGTGCTCGTAACGCTGATTTTCGACGAAAAAGGCAAGCTGCTGACCGGCGGCACGGTGGATTCCACGGTTGCCATGCTCGAGGGTTTGCGCGTAGACGCGCTCGGCGTTAACTGCGGTCTGGGACCGAAGCAGATGCACCCGATCATCGAACGACTGACGCAGGTCAGCTCACTGCCGATCATCGTCAACCCGAATGCCGGTCTGCCGCGCAGCGAAAACGGCAAGACGGTATTCGATATCGCGCCTGCTGAGTTTTCCGACCTGATGGAAGAAATTGCAGGTATGGGCGTGCAGGCGCTTGGCGGCTGCTGCGGCACCACACCGGAGCATCTGCGGCTGACCATCGAAAAGTGCCGCAAAGTACCGTTCCGACCGCCGGTAGCCAAGCGCCGCACGGTGGTCTCCTCGTTCTCGCAGGCCGTGGAGATCGGTCCGAAGCCGGTTATCATTGGTGAGCGTATCAACCCGACCGGCAAGAGCAAATTCAAGGCGGCTCTGCGCGAGAATAACATCGAGTACATCCTCGGTGAAGGCATGGCGCAGGAGGACAGCGGCGCACATATCCTTGATGTCAACGTCGGTCTGCCTGAAATCGACGAACCCGTGATGATGGAGCGCGTTGTTACGCGCCTGCAGAGTGTTATCGCGCTGCCGCTGCAGATTGACACCTCGGATACCATCGCAATGGAGCGCGGCATGCGTCTGTACAACGGCAAGCCGATGATCAATTCGGTCAGCGGCAAGATGGAAAGCATGGAAGCCGTGTTCCCGCTTGTACGCAAGTACGGCGGTGTTGTTGTTGGTCTGGCACTGGATGAAAACGGCATTCCGTCCACGGCAGAGGGCCGCATCCGGATTGCAAAGAAGATTTACGATACAGCGGAGAAATACGGTATTCCGCATGAGGATATCGTGATTGACGGTCTGGCGATGACCATTTCGTCGGACAGCGGTTCGGCTCTCGTAACGCTTGAAACGCTGCGCCGCATTCGTGATGAGCTGCACGGTCACTCGATTCTCGGCGTATCGAACATTTCATTTGGTCTGCCGCAGCGTGAGATTGTCAACTCGAACTTCTTCACGATGGCGATGCAGAGCGGTCTGTCCTGCGCGATCATCAACCCGAATAACGAGGCGATGATGAGGTCGTACCGTTCCTATCTGGCGCTGGCCAATCTGGATGAGCAGTGCGCAGGCTACATTGCGGCCTACGGCAACCAGCCGGCAGCGGCTCCTGCGGCAGCAGGCGGCACGGCGATGCCGCTCGCGGAGAGCATTGAACGCGGCTTGCGTGAGCGCGCGATCGACGCGGCAAAGGAAATGCTGCAGACGGTTCCACCGCTCGAGGTCGTCAATAACGAGCTGATTCCGGCGCTTGACCGCGTCGGCAAGGGCTTCGAGAAGGGCACCGTATTCCTGCCGCAGCTGCTCATGAGCGCAGAAGCGGCCAAGGCGGCTTTCGAAGTCGTAAAGGACGCGATGAAGGGCGAGAGCCAGCAGATTAAGGGCAAAATTATTCTTGCGACCGTCAAGGGAGATATTCACGATATCGGCAAGAATATTGTCAAGGTTTTGCTGGAAAACTACGCATATCAGGTGCTTGATCTCGGCAAGGACGTTCCGCCCGAGGTGATCGTTGATACCGCTATCAAGGAAGATGTTCCGGTGGTCGGCCTGAGTGCACTGATGACGACGACGGTTGTCAGCATGGAAGAAACCATTAAGCAGCTGCGTGAGAGAAAACCGGGCACCAAGGTCGTTGTCGGCGGTGCCGTGCTTACGCAGGAATACGCAGATTCCATCGGCGCGGACTGCTACGCGAAGGACGCTATGGCAACCGTGCATTATGCGGATTCCGTATTTGGCGTATAAGATAAGGAAAAGAGACTGTATCACCGATACAGTCTGAGGCTGTCGAAAAACTATCGTTTTTCGAGCAGCCTCTCGATCGAAACCACGCTTTCGATCGAATGCTGAAGAAAAACCGCGTCCTCCGGACACATTTTTTCTTCCCTTGTATAAAAACCGAGGTACACGCCCCCGGTTTTTATGAATTTGCTGCGCAAATTCTATTTTATGCGTGCTGTCGCACGAAGCACAAAATAGAAATCTGACTTTTTCGACAAGCTGAGACTGTATCACCGATACAGTCTCTTTTTTATGAAATTAAGCGGCGTCTTCGAGTTCTTCAAGCGCCTCCTGTTTGGTGTCGGCAGAGAAAAGAAACGCGCCGGTTCCGTCATATACTTCAATGTGTCCGTTTACATATTCGAGAGTGCAGTTCATCTTGCGCATCCCCTTTCCTTTTGTTGTACATAGTATAACAAAAGAAAAGTACGTTAAACGGTACTTAGTCTATGAATTTGTGAATCTGCTTTTCAAACGCTTCGCAGACCTCCGGCGGGTTTACAATGCGCACATCGCCTTCCAGACTGAACACCCAGGAAAAAAACTGCGGACTGACGACAACATCCACATCCAGATAAAAATGTTCGTTATCCGCCGGAAACAGACGCAGACTGCTGCCGAAGCGGTCGAGCATGACACCGATAAAGCGGTTCAGGCATTTCAGCTTCACGGTTTTCTCCTCGCCGGAGAACATGCCGAACACCTTACGGGAGTAGGCTGCCGCGTCAAACCGATCGTCGAACAGCTGTTTACCCTCACGAGGCAGGTCGGTCTGCACAAGTGAATCCATCTTATCTACGCGGTAGTGGCGGATTTCACCGGCATCGTGATCGAAGGCAATCAGATAGTAATTTTCATTGTCCCACGTTAGTGCCCACGGACTGACGCGGTAGCGCGCACCATCTCGGCGGTACTGCTTTTGAATGCGCGGACTGGCAGAGAAATTCAGCACCCAGTTGAAATAGTGAAACGTAATCTGGACATCGTTGGATATGGCCGCATGCAGCGCATCAATATTGTAGTAAATCTGCTCATTAAGCGTTTTCACACGTTCGGAAACATACACCTGACGCTGGAGCGTATGCGCTTCATGGTCACTGGTGAGGTGCTCGATTTTGCCGATGAGCTCGTTGGATTTTTTCTCGGTGATAAAGCGGGAGCACTGGATTGCATCCACGAGCAGCTTGAGCTCGGGCAGTTCAAATTCGCGTGACGCGACGTAATAGCCGCCGCCGGTACCTCTCTGACAAATTACATCCAGACCAAAATTCTGGAGTGCTTCGATGTCCGAATAAATGCTTTTGCGCTCAGCGGTAATGCCGCAGCGCTCGAGCGCCGCACGCAGTTCATCTGTGGTGAGTTTATGGTTCTCATCCGTTCGCTGCAGCAGGATTTGGTATAAATACAGCAGCTTCAGCTTTTGATTCGGATTTTTAGACATGGTTAGCCTCCCGTTCAGAAAGCGCGTTTTGATACGCCGAAAGCGTGGTTCCATCAAAGCAGATCATGCTTACCTGTTCAATTTCTGCATGAGTTGAAAGATATTCCTCAATCGTACGGATAGCGATTTCAGCGGCACGATTCAGCGGAAAGCGATACACACCGGTGCTGATGGACGGAAACGCCACGGTTTTGCAATTTAATTCAGATGCAATGCGCAGGCAGTTTTGATAGCAGCCTGCCAGCAGTACCGCCTCACCCGCATGTCCACCGCGCCAGATCGGTCCCGGCGTATGAATGACATACCGACATGGCAGACGATATGCTCGTGTTGCTTTGGCTTCGCCGGTCCGACAGCCGCCGAGCGTGTGGCATTCCGCCAGCAGCTCCGGTCCTGCCGCTCGATGAATGGCACCGTCCACACCGCCGCCGCCCAGCAGGGACGTGTTGGCAGCGTTTACGATCGCATCGGTCGTGCATTGAGTAATATCTCCACGCTGAATAGAAATTCGGCTCATCAGCCATGCCCCTTCCATTAAGTTGTTGGCTTTATTATACGTTGTTTTTCCGAAAATTGCAAGTTTGACGCAAATTGCAGAATGCGTTATAATAAATACAGTATCACAGCAGGCGAGGAGAGCGCAGCAATGGACAAGCCGATGAACGAATACGCCGCAGACGCACCGCGCGTTTTGCGGGATTTTTTAACCTATATTTCCACAATACGCGGCAAATCCGCAAAAACCGCACACGAGTATTATCTTGATTTGCGGCTGTTTTTTCGCGTACTCAAGCACAACAAAGGCGCAGTCGATAAAAATCTTCCGCTTGATGAGATCGACATCAGCGACATTGATCTGGATTTTATCCGTGATATCACGCTGTCGGACACCTATGATTATCTGGAATACATGGCGCAGAGCCGCCCAACTCAGCAGAACAGCAACCACACCAATTACGGATTGAGTGTCAACTCGCGTGCACGCAAGGTCTCTGCGATACGCGCATTTTTCCGGTATTTGACCGATAAACAGCATGTTTTAGAGGTTAATCCGGTCAGCGGACTGGAAGCGCCGACTGTCCGAAAGTCCCTGCCGACTTACCTCACGACAGACGACAGTGTGCGGCTTCTGGAATCCGTCACCGGCCCGTATGCCGAGCGAGATTACTGCATCCTGACGTTTTTCCTTAACTGTGGCATGCGTGTTTCCGAGCTGGTCGGTCTGAATCTGACCGACTTCAAGGACGATACCGTGCGCGTGCTCGGTAAGGGCGGCAAGCAGAGGACGGTATTTCTCAACGATGCGTGTCTCGCCGCGCTCGAGCAGTATCTGCCCAAACGCTTGGAGCCGAATGAGCAGGACGCGGACGCGCTGTTCGTCAGCAAAAAGCGCAACCGTATTAACGCACAGACGGTCAAGTGGCTGGTAAAGAAATATATCGGTCAGGCCGGTCTCGATCAGAAAAAATACTCTGCGCACAAGCTGCGTCACACAGCGGCAACGCTCATGTACCAGAACGGCGTGGATATCCGCACACTGCAAAGCATTCTTGGTCACTCGAGTGTGGATACGACCATGATCTACACCCACATCGAGAATGAAAACATGCGCGAAGCTGCGGCAAGGAATCCGCTGGCGGAAATCCGGCCGAACGGTGAGCGTGTGCCTGTAAAACAGCCGAAAAACAGCGATAAGTAACATAAAAGGGCGCGCTGCAAAATAGTGCGTAAGAAAAGACGGGTAAGTTTCCTCGAAAGGGATTGCTTACTCGTCTTTTTGCTTTATGATTAGGTGTGAAACAAGATCAAACCACCCATTTTCGAAAACAAACGCAGGGACGAAATGCCTTATGCGACTTTTCGTCCCTGCGTTCTTTGCGGACCTGTTCTGCAACAGACTCTTTGTTTTTTTTATTACAGCTGCATCTCCAGCGCGGCATCGCAGTACGGACAGCGGTCACCGACCTTGCCGTGCAGCGGTACATACAGCTCGCTTCGCGTAATGCACTTGTGGTTGGAGCAGCGGATGCCGGGATCTGCACCGATTTCATGATGACCGGCACGCTCGAACGGCAGCTTGGACAGCGTCAGCAGCAGTGCCATACGGCCGAACATGCCGAATCGTGCCTGGCGGAAATAGACTGCACGCGGATCATCATCCACGTCCTGTGCAATCTCATCAACACGCGGCAGCGGATGAAGCACCAGCATGTCCTTCTTGGCGCGCTTCATCTTCTCAGCAGTCAGCTGATAATTGCCTTCAAGGTTTGCGTACTCCTCTGCCGTGACAAAGCGCTCGCGCTGAATGCGAGTCATGTACAGCACATCCAGCTCGGGCAGAACTTCATCAATGCTGTCTACCTCGCAGAACGGCATATTGTTGTCTTTCAGGAATTTTACCATATAGTCCGGCAGCTTGAGTGCATCAGGTGCGATCAGATAAAACTGTACATTATGATACCGCTGCAGGAAATGCAACAGAGAATGCACGGTACGGCCGTACTTCAAATCACCGCACAGACCAATCTTCATATCGTCAGCAGAGCCGCGCATACGCAAAATGGTAATCATATCGGCAAGCGTCTGGGTCGGGTGTAGATGACCGCCGTCGCCGGCATTGATGACAGGCACAGACGAGTACATTGAAGCTACCTTGGCTGCGCCCTCTCGCGGGTTGCGCATGACGATCATATCCGCATAGCTGGATACCATGTTGATAGTATCCTTGAGCGTTTCGCCCTTGGACGCAGAAGTGGCGTTCGGATCGGAAAAACCGACAACACTGCCGCCCAGTCTCATCATTGCGGTGGAAAACGACAGGTTGGTACGGGTAGAAGGTTCATAAAACAGGCTGCCCAGCACCTTGCCGCGGCAGGCATCTACATAACCCTCCGGTCGGTCGATAATATTGCTGACCAGCTTGTACAGATCGGAAAATTCTTTTTCCGTTAAATCACATAAATCAATAATATGGCGCATGCGAACTCCATTCCTTTCTACGGTACAATCGCCCTATTCGTTATTTGTCACTGTTAATGATAGCACAAATAAAGGCGAAAGAAAAGAGTTATTTGCACATTGCGTCGATTGGATCGAGAGCGGCCGCACGAACCGCCGGGAGCAGTCCGGCAGCGGCTCCGCTGAGTGTGGAAAGTATCAGCAATCCGGCAAACACACGGCCTTCCGGCAGGAGCAGTGCTGCTCCGAAGTGCAGGAGCGCACCTGCGGCTGCCAGACCGACGATTCCGCCGAACAGGCACAGCAGCACAGCCTGCAGGAGAAATGTCCGGCGAATATCATGCGGCTGTGCGCCGAGCGCCAGCAGAATGCCGATCTCCCCTGTTTTCTCGTGAGCGGCAGCCAGCATGCTTCCCATCACACCGATGAGCGCGACAAACAGTGTCACCGCACCGACGGCGGCAAACAGGCCGATTCCCATTTCGGCAAGCTGCTGTACGGTCTGCACCGCACCCGACATATTCTGTACATGCACGCCGCGCACCTGCTGTCGATCGGTCAGGTACTTTTCGATCTGAGAGCTGACCGAAGCAGTATCTGTCTGCGAAATGCACTGCACGAACACTTGATCCGTGCGTTCGGTTTGCGACGCGATACACGCATACGGCACATAGACCAGATGCGGTGCAACCGCCGACAGCATTCCGCCGAATGCCCCCGTCTGTGCCCGCACAACACCGCATACCGTGAAATACCGGTCGGTGCCGTTTACCTTTAGCCGAATCTGCCGTCCGGTGATATTTGTCCGTCTGTACAGCGTCTGTGCCAGATCATCGCCGACCACGGCGACCGGCTCAGCGTTTGCACACTGCCATGCGTTCGGCAGTGTGCCTGCCAGCATCTCCATTTGCATGACTTCACCGAGCCGTTCGTCTGCACCGAGAAGTACCGCGTGCTCAGTTGTGTGTCCGACGCGCACGGTGCCGCTCTGCGCCTTGATCGGCATCAGCGCGCGAATGCCGTCTACATCCTGCTCTATCTCATCCGCCAGTGCTGCCGAGAGTATCGTTCCCGCGTGTCCGCTTTCCGTGTACACCGATAAACCGCTGACGCCGAGTGTCTGCAAACCGACGTCCACCTGTTTTCGCCCATACAGACCAATGGAAAGGATAAGCAGCAGTGCACCGCTTCCAACCGCAACAGAAAGCGCGCAAAGTGCCGTCCGCAGCGGACTTTCCCGCAGATTATGTGCCGCCAGTGACAGAATATCCCGCAGTTTCATGTCTGTACCTCCACCGGATCACCGTCAGTCAATTCATCGGGCGGCGACAGAATGACTGATACACCTGTCGGCAAGCCGTCTATAATTTCAACCGTATCCTCGAGCAGATAGCCGGTCTGTACCGCGCACTGCACGGCATGGCCGTCCTGCACGCAGAATACAAACTCTTGTTCTCCGCGCTGGCAAATTGCTTCATATGGTACAACCGCAGCATCGTCTCGATGGTCTGTGAATACCTTAACGGTCGCGGAATAGCCGGGGCGCAGATTTTCGGTTGAGCCGTTCAAATCAAGCAGCACCTCAACGGTTGCTTCGGCATCTTCGTTTGTCAGACTAAAGGTTTTCACAGCCGCAGGCGCGATTGCGGTTAATTCGGCGTGAAAGGTGCCGTCCACTGCCGAAAATGTGATGTTAGCGCGCTGCCCGACAGCAAGCTCTCCCACATATAGCTCGGGAGACTGCGCACGCACGCGCAGCTTATCCGGATTCGCAATTTGTATGCATGGCATATCGGCCGATACGCTCTCGCCCGCCTGCGGAACGGTCAGCACAGTACCGTCCATCGGCGCATACAGCGCGTGAGCGTCCTCGGCGGTGACAGTATTCACTGTGCCGGAAATCGCAAACACGCTCTGTGCGGTCTGCCAGTAATCCGCAGCTGTTTGCGATCTGCCGATATCAGTCAGCGTGCACAGGATATCGCCCTGCTGTACAGTATCACCTGCCGCGGCATACACTGCGCTTACTACGGCATTTTCCGCCGGACAAACCGCTGTGCTTTCTGCGGACTCGACCGTGCCGAAAATCGTCACACTATTGTAGATATCCTGCGTTTCGGCGGCCGCTGTGCGTACCAAAACCGCCTCCGGCGGACGGTGCTTCCACGACCAGAACAGCATTGCCGTCAGCGCACCTGCCGTCGTAAGCAGCACCGCGCGGATCTTTTTCTCCAAATGCAAAACCTCCTCTGACGCAAACTGAGTTTAGTCTGCGGAGAGGAGGTGAAAATTATGCTTACAATACGGCACGAATCGCGTCACCGACGGTTTTCGCACGCACGATATTCATTTTCTGCAGCAGGTCCTCGTCCACATCCTGCATAGGCATGATGCAGGTGTGGAAACCAAGACGATATGCTTCATTGATACGCTGTCCCGGATTGGACACCGCACGCAGCTCGCCGGTCAGGCCGACCTCGCCGAAGCTCATGACGCCTTCCGGCAGCGGCTTGTCTCGAAAGCTGGATGCGATTGCCAGCACCATCGGCAAATCCACAGCAGGCTCGTCCAGCCGCATGCCGCCGACGACGTTGACGTACACATCGCTCGATGAGAGAAACAGCCCGCAGCGTTTTTCCAGAATGGCGAGCAGCAGCACCATGCGGTTGTAGTCCACGCCGGCAGCGGTGCGGCGCGGCACACCAAACTGCGTTTTCGCAGCAAGCGCCTGCACCTCGGCGAGCAGAGGACGGCTGCCCTCCATCACGCAGGCAATGCAGTTGCCGGACGCACCCTGCGGATGACCGGCCAGCATAGCCGCAGACGGATTCTGCACCTCGAGCAAACCGTGATCGCTCATTTCAAACACGCCGATTTCATTGGTTGAGCCGTAGCGGTTTTTCGCCGCACGCAGACAGCGGAACGGACCTGCGGATTCCCCCTCGAAATACAGCACGCAGTCTACCATATGCTCGAGGATTTTGGGGCCTGCCAGCGTACCCTCTTTGTTGACATGACCAACAATAAAAATCGTCACGTTGCGATTCTTCGCGTACTGCATCAGGCTCATCGCACATTCCTTGATCTGCGTTGTACCGCCGGGAGCGGCAGTTAAATCACGCTTGTAGACCGTCTGGATAGAGTCCACGATCAGAATATCCGGCTCAAGCAACTCAGTTTCGTTGATGATCTGCTCCATGTCGGTTTCTGCAAGGATGTACAGCTCGGGTGAAGAAATGTGTAGACGTGCCGCACGAATTTTGATCTGCTTGAGCGATTCCTCACCCGAAACATAGAGCACGCGGGCATTTTTGCACATTTCCTGACACATTTGCAGCAGCAGCGTTGATTTGCCGATGCCCGGCTCACCGCCGACCAGCACAAACGAGCCGTGTACAGCGCCGCCGCCGAGAACGCGGTCGAGTTCACCGATTCCAGAATGGAACCGGCTTTCGTCTCCGGTATCAATATCCTTGAGCAGCGTCGGCCGCGATTCGCCGCGCTGAAATGTATTCGTGCCGCGTGCCGCCGAAACCGGCTTCTCCTTGAATTCGCTCATGGTGTTCCATGCGCCGCAGGACGGGCATTTGCCGTACCATTTCGGACTTTCATAGCCACAGTCACCGCACAGAAAAACTGTCTTTTGCTTCATATTTCCTCCGTTACATACCGCTCTGACTGCGTAAATATCCGCAGATCACGGCAGCAGCAAGTTGTTTGTGATAGGTTTCGTCCCGCAGCCGCGCTTCTTCGGCCGGATTGGACAGAAAGCCGCATTCGATGATAACCGCCGGACAGTCCAGCCTTTTCATCAGATAGATGGCGCTGTCTGCCTGTTTAGCCTTGCGATGATTCAATGGGTCGCAGCCGTCGATCAAGCACTGCTGTATCTGCTCGGCCAACGGCTTGCTCTGCACATTCCCTGCCGAGTAGAACACCTGTGCGCCATGGTACTGTGCGTCACTGAATTTATTCAGGTGAATGCTCAGAAACACCGGTGACGGAATGCTGTTTACCAGCTTTTCTCTCGCCTTGATATCCGCGATTTTGTTCTCTCGCACCGTGCGGGAAGGGTCGTAATCAAGTGCATTTTCATCCGGCCGCGTCATAGCAGTCGGCACACCGAAGAAATTCGCCAGCACTTGCACCCGTTTTGCAATGCTCAAATTGATATCCTGCTCGGCGGTTCCATCCGCGCCGACCGCGCCGCCGTCGAAGCCGCCGTGTCCGGCATCGATGACGAGCGTAACTTCGGTGTTCCCTGCTGTCTGTATTGCACGGATTTTCTGTTCCATGCCAAAGCACAGCACCAGCGCCAGTGCCGCCGCGGCGCAAACGCCGCATTTCAGCCGTCTCTCCATCTCCGCACCTCCGTATCACACAAATATGCGAAAAAGGCGGAACTTATGCGTTTACTTGGGCGCGTTCAGCACAGCATCTGCACCGGTTTTGTCCAGTGTGCTGATGATAATAGGCTCTGCCGTCATGCCGTCCAGCGTGAAGGCTGCGGAAACACTCTGCCTGCGAATCGTACCGCCGCTGACCGACTGCGTTACCGTGGTCGGCTGCAGCCGGACGGCTTCGTCTAAATCACCCATTGCACTTTCGACCGACCAGAGCAGTTCGGTGTACGCGTTCGGCGTATCGGCACAGATAATGGTCCAGCTGCCTGCACGCTGACTCAGCGAATCGACACATACCAGCGGTACGCGGCCATACATCGCGGCAAGGCTCTCCTGCTCAGCGACAGTCACCAGCTCTGCCGACCATGAGCCGTTCAATTTGTGATACAGCGCACCGTCCGACAGATAACTCTGCGTCAGCAGCTGCTTATCCGATGTATTCGGCGCGGAAAGCGTCATTTTGCGATCGGTGAGCAGTTCATTCTTCTCACGGTCGAACACGGTGGTCTCGCTCGTCTGCACCTGCATGACCGTCCTGCCGTCATGGGTCACAGCCGCCGGAGACGCAAACTCGCTGTTGACCGAGTAATGCAGCAGAGCATCCATACCGGCGGTTGTCTCGCGGTACTGTGCATAGCTTAAAAACAGGCTCTGATACCGCTTCGCGTCCGCTTCGGTTATCGCGTTTTCGCTGACAAGCTGATCGAGCAGCGTGCCTTCACTGTTCTTCGGCGAAACGGACAGCGCCGTGTAGCTTGCCGCTGCAGCATCATCGCGCAGAAAATTCTGCGTGTTGATGATACCGGTGTCGTAAATACCCTGCTCACGAGCAGTCTCTATTGCGTTCGCATAGCTGAAATCCGCCGTATCCGAGTAGCCGAGCGCACGCAGCAGGAAGGTCGCGTACATCTGCGCGGTGCACTTGCCGGTCGGATTGAAGGTCGTCCGGCTCGTGCCGTTCACCAGACCGTTGCTGTACAGATACTGCACATACGGCTTTTCCCATCCCTTGAGATCGGTAAACGGTGCAGTATACGTCAGCGTCTTGACCTCAGCCTCCTTGCCGAGCAGCCGCACCAGCATGACAGCCGCTTCCGCTCTGGTCGGCGTGCGGTCAAGATCGTAGCCGTTCTGCGTGCCCTGAAACAGCCCCATTTCGTGCAGCGAATCCGCACAATTCGTATAATTTGCCGCAAAGGCCGAAGCGGTCAGCATAGCAGCGGCAGCCGCGCCAACACAGACAGCGCGTAACCATTTATTCATAGCCCTATCCTCCTGAACTGATATTGCCGATAAAAATACAGTATAAGTATAGCACAAAGTCATGTGTTTTCCAACAACAAAACGGATATACTACTCGCAGAAGGAGTGTATCCAATATGACGAATATTCAAAAATGCGGCGTGATCGGCGTGGGCTTTGTCGGCGCGACCTGCGCATACACATTGGCGGTTTCCGGACTGTTCTCCGATCTGGTACTCGTGGATATGAACCGCGACAAGGCTATCGGTGAAGCTGCGGACATCAATCATGGTGTGGCGTTCAGCAAGCCGTGCCGCGTCATGGCCGGAGACTATGCTGACCTCGCCGAATGCGGTCTTATCATCATTGCGGCAGGCGCAAACCAGAAGCCCGGCGAAAGCCGTTTGGAGCTGCTCGGACGAAATAAAGGCATCCTGTCCTCCGTCATCGCACAGCTTACGGCAGTCAATCGTGAGGCGATTCTGCTGGTTGTGTCCAATCCAGTCGATGTGCTGACCTGTCTGGCGCAGCAGCTGAGCGGCTTCCCTGCCGGACGTGTACTCGGTTCCGGTACCGTACTGGATACCGCGCGGCTCAAGTATCTGCTCGGACAGCGGCTTGGCGTGGACAGCCGCAACGTGCATGCGTTCATCATCGGCGAGCACGGCGACAGCGAGCTGGCGGTATGGTCGAGCGCTAACATCTCCGGTGCCGATCTGGACGATTACTGCCGCATTGCCGGCATCACCAAGCCAGCAGATGAGCTTTCCCGCATTTACGAGCATGTGCGCGATGCAGCGTATCAGATTATCGACAGCAAAGGCGCCACCTATTACGGTATTGGCATGGCGGTGCGGCGCATCGCGGAGGCCATTGTACGCAATGAACATTCCGTGCTGCCGGTCACTTCGATGATTTACGGACACTACGGCGTGGACGGTATTTGTCTGGGTGTGCCGACCATCGTCGGACGAAACGGCGCGGAAGCCGTGCTGGATATTCCGCTCTCCGAGGAAGAACTGGCACAGCTGCAGCGTTCTGCGAACACAATGCGCGAGATGATCGACAAGCTGGACGGATAACACAAAAGGGACAGAGCCAATGCTCTGTCCCCTGTTCTATATGCGTATTTTTAGAAGTCGAGGTTTACCATAACGTCGGAAACATCCGGCTTCTCTGCAATCAGGCCCTGATCGTACATCCAATCAATATTTTCCTGCCAGCACTGCTCGGTCTGAGAGAGGAACTTCGTGTCCTCGGTCTCCATGAGCGGCAGCAGCGTCTCACAGGACTTCTTCTCTACGTCCGGGTCGAGTGCAAAGTTTGCCTCATCCTGATTGTCGAGCAGAACCTGCAGAACATCAGCGGTGTTGCTCTTGAAGTCCTCAAAGCCCTTGCTGCAAGCGCGCAGGAAGCCCTTCAGCGTATCGGAATTGTTCGCAATCATATCATCGCTTGCGAGGAAAATACCTTCGTAATACTTCGGCACACCGTAATCATCCGGGAAGAAGTAATTGACCTCGAAGCCTTCCTTCTCCATCTGCGGTACCTCGTGGTTGACCAGACAGCCGATGGTTGCATCGACGTTGCCGGTGGTCATCGAGCTCATCAGGTCGAAGCCAACGTCAACCATGTTCACGCTGTTCGGATCGGCACCGTTGGACTGCATGATGCTGCGGACCAGTGCCTCGGAAAGCTCGGTGCCTGCGTAGCCGACCGTTTTGCCCTCGAGATCCTGCGGCTTGGTGATGTTCTTGTCCTTGAGCGACAGGATGATGTTCAGCGGACCCTGAACTACCGCACCGATGGACTTGATCGGCACATTCTGCTCTGCGCGAGCCTGAATCACATCCTGCTGATAGTACAGACCGATGTCTGCCTTGCCGGCGGCAACCATGCTCATAGCATCGTTTACGCCTGCCGGAGACTGGATATCCACATCCAGACCTTCCTCTGCGAAGTAGCCTTTCTCCTGCGCTTCGTACAGGAATGCGTGCAGAGCATTCGGATACCAGTCGAGCACAACGGTCAGGTGCTGCAGATCATCGCTGCCGCTGTTTGCCGCATCAGACTGTGCGGCGTTCTGTGCGCCGCAGCCGGTCAGCAGCATGGTGCCTGCTGCCAGAAGTGCAAGAATACGCTTTTTCATATGTAATTTTCTCCTTATGTTAGAACAAAAATTTCGTTTTCTTAAAATTGTGTTATCAAGATTATAAACTGCTGCGCCAGGTGATGATCTTCTTTTCCAGCCAGCTTATAATACCTACTGAGATCATCGCAACCACGCTCAACAGTACAATCGGTGCAAACACGCCTGCGCCGTCCAGTTGCGTCATCATGCGGCGGCTGAAATAGCCGAGACCCGCCTGTGCGCCCAACCACTCACCGATCGCAGCGCCGATGATCGACATCGGGATCGCCATTTTGAGCGCCGAGAAAAAGTACGGCAGCGCTGCCGGGATCTTCAGCTTGAGGAAAATCTCCTTCTTGCCTGCGCCGAAGGTCTTGAGCATATCGATCATATCGGTCTTCGCTGAGCGGAAACCGTCAAACACGGTCATCGCGATCGGGAAAAACGTGATGAGCACGGTAACGAGCACTTTGCTCCAGATCGTGTAGCCGAACCAGAGCACAAACAGCGGCGCAAGTGCAGTCGTCGGAATGGTCTGTGAAGCGACGATGAGCGGATACAGCATTTTCTCCGCCGACGGACTCGCGTCCATTACGATGGCGAGCAGCAGACCGAGCGCGATCGAGATCGCAAGGCCGACTCCGGTACACAGCATGGTGGCCGGCAGATGTGCGGTGAACAGCGGCTTGCGCAGCTCCCACAGGCGCACAAGCACCTGTGTCGGCGACGGCAGAATGTAGGCCGCATTCATGCCCATGGCTATGCACTGCCAGACGATGAGCAGCGCGAACATAAAGATCAGTGCGGGCAGATTTGCATTCTTTTTCATGCCTGCACCTCTTTTCTGAGCAGCGAAATCAGATTTTCTCTCAGCTCGAGCATCTTCGGATCGGTCAGGCACGCACGCGTGCGCGGATACGGCGCAGGCACTTCAAACGAGTGCAGCTTGCGGATCGGCGTATCCTCCACGACCAATACGCGGCCGGAGAGGAAGATGGCCTCCTCCACATCGTGCGTGATGAACAGGACGGTCTTGCTGTCCTGCTCCCACTGGTCGAGCAGCCACTCCTGCATAGTGATGCGCGTGAGAAAGTCGAGCGCGGAAAAAGGTTCATCGAGCAGCAGCAGTTCCGAGCCGGTCAGCAGCGTACGCGCGAATGCCGCACGCTGACGCATACCGCCGGAAAGCTCCTCCGGGCGCTTGTCGCCCCAGCCAGCCAGACCGACGTGCTCAAGCGTTTCCGCTGCACGCTTGTCCATCTCCGCGCGGGAAATGCCGCCGCGAATTTCCATCGGCAGACGCAGGTTTTCGTTCACCGTGCGCCACGGAAACAGCAGGTCGCGCTGCGGCATGTAGCCGCAGTAGCCGCGCCGTCCGTCGATGCTCTTGCCGTCCACCAGAATTTCACCGCTCTTGCGCGGCAGAAGCTGGTTGGTCAGGCGGAAAATGGTGGATTTGCCGCAGCCGGACGGCCCGATGACCGACACAAATTCTCCCTTCTCAAGATGGAAGGACAGACCGTCGATGATGTTAAAATCCTCACTGTCGTACTGAAAAACGACGCTCTGAAACTCCAGCATGGCTTACATCGCCTCGTTCCAGACCATGTCCCAGAACATGCCCTCGTAGCGCGAGCATGCGACGAAAATATCGGTCAGACGCGCAAGCTGCGGCTCGGTATAGCCCTCACTCAGGCGCTCCATATAAGCGACCAGCTTGCGGTTTTCTGCCGCATAGTCCTCGGATGCGTAGCCCTGTACCCACTCACCGTAGAACTCATGCTGATCGGCGTTCGGGTAGTTGGCGACGATCCACTTGGCGATGTATTCATAGCTGAGTGCACACGAAAGCACAGCCGCCATGATCTCCGCCGGACCTTCCTCGGCCGCAACAGCGCGCATGTATGAGGTGTAAGACTCGTTATTCAGCGATGGCTTGACGCGCTCTGCATCCTCCTCGGTGATGCCGAGACGGCCCATGTAGCCGCGGTGAATGTTCATCTCGCCGCCGAGAATATTCGCCACCGAGGTTGCGAACACGCGCATGATCTCGGGATCACGGGACTTGACAACGCCCTGCGCGAATACCTTTGCGTAATCAAACAGATAAACATAATCCTGCAGAAGATAAAAACGAAATTTTTGAATGTCGAGGCTGCCGTCGGCAATACCGTGGACAAACGGATGGTTCAGATAGCCTTCCCAGATGTCCTGCGTTGCGGCAAGCAGTCTTTCGGTGGTTTTGTTGTTCAAGGTGGTACCCCCAATGAAAGTATGTTGATGATTTTCCTAAGACTGACGGCAAAATTCTGCCGGCAGCACTTTTCCTGCTTACAGAATCTGCAAACAGAGGTTCGGCGTCAGCTCGTCCGCGTTCAGCAGACTTACCGCGTCGATCAGGCGCGTACGAAAGGAAGCGGTGCCCTCCATCTCTTTACGCACACGCGCCTCGGCTGTTTCTCCGCAATGCTTCATCACCTCCGATGCCGTGACTGCGGCTTCTAACAATGTATCTGGATTCGCACCGCAGTATACGCCGGTCAGCGAAGTGAGCATACAGCCCGCGCCGGTGATCCGCCGCAGATACGCACTGCCACCGCGCACCACTGCGGTACGGGTTCCATCGGTAATTACATCCATCGCGCCGGTGAGCATGACAACAGCTCCGGTCCGGCGGCTGAACGACCGCAGCCACGCTGCGGATTCCTGTAAATTGTCCTCGGTCACGCTGTCGAGCGCACTGGCTTCCACGCCGGTTTCCTGCTCGGCTCCTGCGGCGAGCGCCCGCACTTCGGATGCATTGCCGCGAATGACCGAAACAAGATTTTCACTTAACAGACGGGAACACATTTCACGCCGGAGCGTGCTGGCACCGGCGGCTACCGGATCGAGTACGACCGGATTGCCGTTTCGCCTGGCAATCTTGGCTGCACGCAGCATGGCCTCCTGCGCGCGGACAGCACCCATGTTGAGTACAAGCGCCTGCGCGTGCGAGGTAATCTCCTCGACCTCGCGCTCATCCTGCGCCATAATGGCCGTGCCGCCTGCCGCAAGGATGATATTCGCGCAATCGTTGATGGTAACATTATTGGTGATGGAATGCACCATCGGTGTGCGGTTCTGTGTATTTTCGAGAACGGTTTTAATGGTTTCGATCAATGCTTAGCACCTTCCAGTGTGCTGAGAACATGCGTGCGCTTGAGGGCACTCAGCACCAGAACAGAAATTGCGGCACCTACCGCAGTGGACACGAGGAAGGACGGCACAAAGGTGAACAGAGCTGCCTTGGTATTGCCCATCACGAATGCGGCAATCGGGTAGGAAGCCAGACCGCCGAGAATGCCGGTGCCGAATACCTCACCGATGTAAGCGACCGGCAGCTTCGGGCAGGCCTTGTAGGCCAGACCACACAGCAGCGCACCGATCATCGAACCCGGGAACGCCAGCAGACTTCCCAAGCCGAGCACATTGCGAATCAGTGCTGCTGCAAAGCCCATGCCAAGTGCGTACCACGGTCCAAGCAGAACAGCGCCGAGCACATTCACCATATGCTGCACCGGCGAGCACTTCGCGCCGAGCACCGGAATGGAAAACAGGCTGCCAACGACTGCTACCGCGACCAGAACACCTGCGATTGTCAGTTTACGGATAGAACTTTTCTTCATTTTCTCTTACTCCTCCGAAAAAATACGGCAAAAATGGCCCAGCGGACCGCAGCCATGTCCCAGACCGGGCGCATGGCGGATGGCATCGGTGACATACTCCTTAGCCAGCTTCACCGCCTCGGGTACACTGTGGCCGAGCGCCAGATTGGATGCGATCGCAGAGGACAGCGTGCAGCCCGTGCCATGCGTGCTGGTGGTGTCGATCTGCTCAATCTCAATGCGGTGACAGGTCTCGCCGTCAAACAGTACATCCACCGCGCCCGCGATGTTCTTGCCGCCCTTGACTAGCACGTTTCTGCAGCCCTTGGCATAGATGCGGCGTGCCGCCTCCTCCATGTCCTCCGGCGTGCGGATTTCCATATCTGCCAGATACTGCGCCTCCGGTACGTTCGGTGTCAGCACCTCGGCAAACGGCAGCACGGTCTCAATAAGTGCGCCGACAGACGCCGGATCCATCAGCGGATCACCGTTTTTAGCGAACATCACCGGATCAATCACAATGTGCGCCGGCTTGTACTGTGCCAGCTTGCCGGCTACCGCCTTCATGCACTCCGGCGAGGACAGCATGCCGATTTTAACCGCATCCGGCACGATGTCTTCAAACACCGCGTCAATCTGCTCCTCGATCATCCGGGGACTGATGTCCTGAATGTCGATCACGCGTGCGGTGTTTTCCGCTACGACTGATACGATAACGCTCATGCCGAACACGCCGTGTGCCGCCATGGTTTTCAGATCGGCCTGTACACCTGCACCGCCGGAGCAGTCCGAACCGGCAATAGTAAGCACTGTTTTCATTCCTGTTCCCTCCAATTTTATCATCGCTGCCGGGAAAATAAAAAAACGCCTCGTTTTCACCCTGCGGCAAAACCGAAGCACTCAATCCCAGCAATGCGACAGCTTCCCTACAATGGCATTAACCAACAGGTTCAAAAGGTTGGGTTTCTCGCCCTCTCAGCCGCTCATCACAGCACCCTTGCTTGTCTTTTACATAATATCAGTATAAGCCGTGTAAAATGCATTTGTCAAGTATAGAATCTTGCTGTATCTGATACGCCGTTAAAAAATAAACAAATTTTTATTTATCAATACTGCCTGATTTGCAGGTGTTGCCAAAATTGCATTTTTCGTCTCCTGTCCGGTTGACAAACGGCAAAAAGAGGTCTATCATACGAATCGTTCAGTAGCCAAATGCTTTGAACAGGACATGACGTATCCGTATCACCGCTCACAGAAAGCCGTCGGTCGTGCAAGACGGCAGCAAGGCACGGGTTCGCTATCCCCTGCGAGCAGCTTCGATCAAAGGCAATGCCGAGTAGTCGAGGCCGGATATCCACCGTTAACAGGAAAAGCCCTCCGGAAGAATGCGGTACCGGGCGGCAATGAGAGGTCGGCAGCGTACTGTCGGCAAGCAAAGTGGTAACGCGGAAGTAAATACAGCAATAGCAATGTATATGCCTTCGTCTTTGCAGGATCATCTTCGTGATCCTCCTGCATGGACGAAGGCTTTTTTGCGTCTTTGGCTGCGGAATCGCAAATCATTTCAAGAAAGAGACGAAAAAACATGAACACACTTGTAATCGTGCTGATCGCGGCTGTTGTTCTGTTCGGCGCGTACGTTTTCTACGGACGCTGGCTGGCGAACAAATGGGGTATCGACCCGAAAGCCAAGACGCCTGCCGTTGAATTTAATGACGGCAAGGACTTTGTGCCGACCAACGGCTGGACGGTATTCAGTCACCAGTTCTCCTCCATCGCGGGTGCAGGCCCTGTAACCGGCGCAATTCAGGCTGCGGCGTTCGGCTGGCTGCCGGTACTGCTGTGGGTGCTGATCGGCGGCGTATTCTTCGGCGCGGTAGCCGACTTCGGCGCGCTGTACGCTTCGGTTAAGAACAAGGGCAAGTCGATGGGTATGCTGATTGAGAAGTACATCGGCAAAACCGGCCGCAAGCTGTTCCTGATTTTCTCGTGGATTTTCTGCTGCATCGTTGTTGCGGCATTCGCAGATATGGTTGCGGGCACATTCAACGCCTACACTGTCACTGACGCAGGCGTTACCGAGCTGGCTGCTACCGCAACCACCAACGGTGCAGCAGGCATGATCTCCATCATGTTTATGGTATTCGCGGTTGTGCTCGGTCTTATCCAGAAAAAGTTTAACCTGACCGGCTGGAAGGAAGCCGTTGTCGGCATTGTGTGCATCGTTGCCTCCTTTGCAATCGGCATGAACTGCCCGCTTATCTTCGGCAAGGCAGCATGGAGCTATATCACCTTCGTTTATATCTTCTTTGCCGCTGTCCTTCCGATGTGGCTGCTCAAGCAGCCGCGCGACTACATGACCACCTTCATGTTCATCTGCATGATCGCAGGTGCAGTCGTCGGTCTGGTTGTTGCACATCCGACTATGAACCTGCCGGTATTCACCGGTTTTACCAATGAGAAGCTCGGCACGATGTTCCCGATCCTGTTTGTAACCGTTGCATGCGGTGCGGTTTCCGGTTTCCACAGTCTGGTTTCCTCGGGTACGTCCTCCAAGACCATCGAGAACGAAAAGGACATGCCCAAGGTTGGCTATGGCGCAATGGTGCTGGAAAGCCTGCTGGCTGTTCTGGCACTGTGCGTTGCCGGTGCTGCTGCAGCAGCTGACGGTACGCCGGCAGCGGGCACGCCGTTCCAGGTATTCAGCAGCGGTGTCGCAGGCTTCTTCGAGATGTTCGGCGTTCCGGTTTATGTTGCTACTGCATTTATGACCATGTGTGTTTCCGCACTGGCGCTGACCAGTCTGGATGCGGTTGCGCGTATCGGCCGTATGAGCTTTCAGGAGCTGTTCTCCGTCGATGACATGGAGCATGCCGAGGGCTGGCGCAAGCTGTTCTGCAACGTATATTTCTCCACGGTTATCACGCTGGCATTTGGTTTCCTGCTCACCAAGATCGGCTATGCCAATATCTGGCCGCTGTTCGGTTCGGCCAACCAGCTGCTGAGCGCTCTGGTGCTCATCACGCTCTGCGTATTCCTCAAGGTTACCGGCCGCAGCAACAAGATGATCTTCCCGCCGCTGATCATCATGCTGTGTGTTACCTTCACCGCGCTGGTGCAGCGTTTCCTCGCTATGGTAAAGGCGATCTCTGCTGCCGCCTCAACGGCTATTCCGGCCGGTGAGACCACTTGGGGAGCGGTATTCATCGCAAACGGTCTGCAGCTTATCCTTGCGGTACTGCTGATCGTACTCGGTCTGACGATCGTTATCCACTCGTTCAAGAGCTATGCCAAGAGCGAGAGAAACAGTGAGAACGCGTAAAGCCGATTCTCCATATAACAAAAACGGCTTCAAAAAACGAAGCCGCAAGACTATCGAAAAACCCGGTTGCAGCCTAATCGCAACCGGGTTTCTTGATAGGAAAAATTCACGGAGTAATTACAGATTACTCATTCCTGATTATTCTTAAGGCAACACCGCACAATTAAAGCTGTTCGCGGATCAGTGCACCCATCTCGGAGGTGGACAGTACCTTCTCACCCTTTGCGGCGATGTCCGCGGTGCGGTGGCCTGCGTTGAGGACATTCTCAACAGCGGTTTCGATGGCGTCTGCCTCGTCCTTCAGACCGAAGGAGTAGCGCAGCATCATCGCGCACGACAGGATGGTCGCGATCGGGTTCGCGATGCCCTTGCCCGCGATGTCCGGCGCGGAGCCGTGGATCGGCTCGTACATACCCTTGCCGCTCTCGTTCATAGAGGCGGACGGCAGCATACCGATAGAGCCGGTGATCATGGAAGCCTCATCGGACAAAATATCGCCGAACAGGTTGCCGGTTACGATAACGTCAAACTGACCCGGATTGCGGACGAGCTGCATCGCGCAGTTGTCAACGTACATATCGGTGTACTCAACCTCCGGGTACTCGTCCTTGATGCGGTGCATGGTTTCGCGCCATACGCGGCTGGTTTCGAGTACATTTGCCTTGTCTACCGAGCAGACCTTCTTATTGCGCTTCATCGCCATCTCAAAAGCACGGCGGCCGATGCGCTCTACCTCATAAACCGAGTAGTTCATGTCGTCCGCGCCGGTCTCGCCCCAGCCCTTGTCGCTCTCGCGGCGATAGTGCTTGCCGAAGTAAACGTCACCGGTCAGCTCGCGGCAAACGAGGATATCGAAGCCGTCGCCGATAATCTCGGGCTTGATCGGGCACGCATCCGCGAGTGCCTTGTGCATCTGCGCCGGGCGCAGGTTGACGAACAGGCCCAGTGCGGCGCGCAGACCGAGCAGCGCCTTTTCCGGACGCTTAGCGCTCGGCACATCGTCCCACTTCGGGCCGCCTACCGCGCCGAGCAGCACGGAATCCGCATTCTTGCAGATCTCGATGGTCTCATCGGTCAGCGGAATGCCGTTCTTGTCGATCGAGCAGCCGCCTGCGAGGACCTCCTGAAAACCAAACTTGTGGCCGAACTTCTCGCCGACCTTATCGAGCACGAGCATAGCCTCGGATACGATTTCCGGACCGATGCCATCGCCCTTGACAACAGCAATATTGTATTCCATGGGATTATGCCTCTCTCTCCTTGAGCGACTTGAGCAGGCCGCCCGCCTTGATGATGTTCTGGATAAACGGCGGGAAAGCGGCTGCCTGCCAGCTCTCGCCCTTGGTAACGTCGGTGATAACGCCGGTGTCGAAGTTGACCTCTACCTCGTCGCCCGCGTCGATGCCGTTCGCCGCTGCCTCGCACTCGAGGATGGGCAGACCGATATTGATAGCGTTGCGGTAGAAGATACGCGCGAACGAGGACGCGATAACGCAGGAAACGCCGTTCTCACGGAGAACAAGCGGTGCGTGCTCACGGGAGGAGCCGCAGCCGAAGTTTCGGGTCGCAACAACGATGTCGCCCGGGTGCATATTTTTGACGAAATCCGCGTCGATGTCCTCCATGGCGTGGGTGGACAGCTCCTTCGGGTCTGCGATATTCAGATAACGTGCGGGGATGATAACGTCGGTATCGACATTATCGCCGTACTTGAAAACCTTGCCTTTTGCGTTCATAGTATGTGTTTCCTCCCTTACTTCAGGTCGTCCGGTGCGCAGATATAGCCTGCTACCGCACTTGCGGCAGCGACGGCCGGGCTTGCCAGATAAATTTCCGAGGTGATATGACCCATACGGCCTACAAAGTTGCGGTTGGTGGTGGAAACCGCCTTCTCACCGTGCGCCAGGATACCCATATGACCGCCGAGGCACGGGCCGCAGGTCGGTGTGGAAACGATAGCGCCAGCCTGAATGAAGATCTTGGTCAGACCCTCCTCGATGCACTGCAGGTAAACTTCCTGTGTCGCGGGGATGATGATGGTGCGCACATTCGGATTTACCTTGCGGCCCTTGAGGATTTCGGCTGCAACGCGCATATCGTCGATGCGGCCGTTGGTGCAGGAACCGATGACCGACTGCTGAACCTCAATATGGCCGAGGTCGTCAATGGTCTTGGTGTTCTCCGGCAGGTGTGGGCACGCGATGGTCGGACGGAGTGCAGACAGGTCGATCTCGATGGTCTGCTCGTACTCGGCGTCAGCGTCAGCCTCGAATGCGATAACCTCGCGGTTTACGCGGCCCTTGATGTAGTCCATCGTCTTGTCGTCTACCGGGAAGATGCCGTTCTTCGCACCGGCCTCGATCGCCATGTTGCAGATGGTGAAGCGGTCATCCATGGACAGCGCGTGTGCACCCTCGCCGACGAACTCCATCGACTTGTACAGCGCGCCGTCCACGCCGATCTTGCCGATGATGTGCAGGATGACGTCCTTGCCGGATACCCACGGGTTCAGCTTGCTGGTGAGCACAAACTTGATGGCGCTCGGCACCTTGAACCACGCCTTGCCGGTCGCCATGCCCGCCGCGAGATCGGTAGAACCGACGCCGGTGGAGAATGCGCCCAGTGCGCCGTAGGTGCAGGTGTGGCTGTCCGCGCCGATGATGAGCTCACCGGGAGCGGTCAGACCTTTTTCCGGCAGCAGCGCGTGCTCGATGCCCATTGCGCCAACATCGAAAAAGTTGACGATATTGTACTTCCTGGAGAACTCGCGGCACTCGAGGCACTGCTCGGCGGACTTGATGTCCTTATTCGGTGCAAAATGGTCCATTACGAGCGCGATCTTAGTGTTGTCGAACACCTTGTCGAAGCCCGCCTTCTCCATCTCTCGGATGGCAACCGGACCGGTGATATCGTTTGCCAGCGTGAGATCTACGTTTGCCTCGATCAGCTGACCTGCCGTTACGCTTTCCAGACCCGCATGCTTTGCGAGGATCTTCTGCGTCATTGTCATACCCATAACAGCGTTCCTCCTGCTGAATTAGTCGTTAAAATACTTGTTAATGCCGTTGATGTACGCCTTGATGGACGCCTCCATAACGTCAACCGATACGCCGCGGCCGGTAACAACCTCGTTGCTGCCGTCTACGCGGATCTTGACAATAGCCTCGCTCTGTGCGTCCTCGCCGTCGGTCAGTGCGCGCAGCGAGTAGTCCTCCAGAACGATTTCCTTGCCGATGATCTTGTCGATTGCATGGAACGATGCGTTGATCGGGCCGTCGGAAGCGGCAGCGCGCTCGAACATCTCGTCGCCCTTCTTGACACGGATAACAGCGGTAGAGGTAATGGTGTTGCCAGAGTTGATAACAAAGCGGTCGAGCGTATAGCGCTCCTCGCCGGAAACCGGAACAGCACCGATCAGACCCTCGAGGTCGCGGTCCTTGATGACCTTCTTTTTGTCGGCCAGAACCTTGAACTTCTCGAATGCCTTTTCGAGCTTCTCATGGTCGAGCGTGTAACCCAGCTCATGCAGACGCTCCTCGAAGGCGTGACGGCCGGAATGCTTGCCGAGCACGATCGCGTTCTTCGGGATACCGACGGATTCCGGAGTCATGATCTCGTAGGTTTCCTTGTTGGCCATTACGCCGTGCTGGTGGATGCCTGCCTCGTGTGCGAACGCATTTGCACCGATGATCGGCTTGGTCGGTGCAACAGCAACGCCGGTAATGGTCTGGATCATGCGGCTTGCGCGGTAGATCTGGGTGGTTTCGATGTTGCAGCCGATGCCAAAGTGGTCGGCACGGGTCTTGAGCGCCATAACGCACTCCTCCATCGAGGCGTTGCCTGCGCGCTCGCCGATGCCGTTGATGGTGCACTCGATCTGGTCAATACCGGCCTCAACGCCTGCCAGAGAGTTTGCAACTGCCATGCCGAGGTCGTTGTGCATGTGGCAGGACAGGATTACGTTCTCGATACCCTCGGTGTGCTCACGCAGATACTTGATGCGGGATGCGTACTCCTGCGGAATCATGTAGCCGACGGTATCCGGAATGTTGATGGTAGTAGCACCGGCCTTGATGGCGGTTTCCACAACGCGGCACAGGAAGTCGAGGTCGGAGCGGGTTGCGTCCTCAGCGGAGAACTCGATGTCCGAACAGAACTTCTTAGCGAACGCAACGTTGTGCGCTACGGATTCCAGCACCTCATCCGGTGTCATCTTCAGCTTGTACTCCATGTGTACCGGGCTGGTTGCCAGGAAGGTGTGAATGCGGGCAGACTCTGCACGGCGGATGGAGTTCCATGCCGCCTCGATGTCCTGCTCACGGCAGCGTGCCAGCGAGCAGATGGTAGCGCCGCGTACAGTATCAGCGATTGCTGCGATAGCAGCAGCATCGCCGGGCGAAGCAGCGGCAAAGCCTGCTTCAATGATATCAACCTTGAGGGCTTCGAGCTGCTTTGCAACCTCGATCTTCTCATTCAGGTTCATGCTGCAGCCGGGAGACTGCTCACCGTCACGCAGCGTCGTATCAAAAATCTTAACTGTTCTTCCCATGGTATCTTGTCCTCTCCTATTCAGAATTTTACCGGGCTTACAGGGACAAAAAAAGCTTCGTCCCTTAATCCAATCATTAAGAGACGAAGCGAAAGCTCCGCGGTACCACTCTTGTTGCCGCAGTAGGTGCGACCACTCTATGCACATCTGACAATGCGCTCCCCTGTAACGGTGGGTATCCGTTCCCTCCTACCGGTCCGAAGGACTTTCAGCGGACAGCTCCCGGGCGAGTTTCACTGCTTCCTGACGCTGCCTTACACCAACCGGCAACTCTCTGCGGACAGGGGTGACAATTACTTTACCCGTTCATCACCTTTATCAATATGTTTTATATTAGACCTCTGAGCCACTGTTGTCAAGACTTTTTTTACTTGAGGCTGCGACGACCGGCCATGCTGCACCGTAAACAGATTTGACAAACCTTTCCCGATATAGTAAAATAACATTGTATACAGGAAAACGCTGTTTTCCTGAGCACATCTGTTAAAAGCAGTGAAGAGAAGAGTACGCAGTGAGGTACGTCAAAGCGAGTTCCGGGCGGTGAAAGCGGAGCACGGAGGGCACTGCCGAACATGGTCTTGGAGCTTCGCACCGAACCTACTTTATAATAGTAGGCAAGGCTGCGGCGGCAAGATCCTGCCGTTATCGAGGACGATGGGTAGCATCCTACCCGCTGAGGCGCCTTTCCGCGAGGAAGGCGTAAAGCAAGGTGGTAACACGGAAGGTTTGTCCTCCGTCCTTGCAGTGGCAAAATACAGGCCATTGCAGGAACGGAGGATTTTTTGTTCCCTGTTCCCCGCTGTTACGCATAAAACATATTTATATATGTAAGGAGAGAATACACGAATGGACAAGAAACCCTATTATATCTCGACGGCGATCGCCTATACCTCGGCGAAGCCGCACATCGGCAACACCTACGAGATCGTGCTGGCCGACGCTATCGCACGCTACAAGCGCATGACCGGTTACGATGTTTACTTCCAGACCGGTACGGACGAGCATGGTCAGAAGATTCAGGAGAAGGCCGAGGCAGCCGGCATTACGCCGCAGCAGCACGTTGACAAGGTTGCCGGTGAGGTTAAGACCATCTGGGATCTGATGAACACCACCTATGACAAATTCATCCGCACCACCGACCCGATGCATGAGAAAAAGGTGCAGAAGATCTTCAAAAAACTGTATGATCAGGGCGATATTTACAAGGGTGCGTACAAGGGCAAATACTGCAAGCCGTGTGAGTCCTTCTGGACCGAAAGCCAGCTGAAGGACGGCTGCTGCCCGGACTGCGGCCGCCCGTGTGTAGACGCTGAGGAGGAGGCATACTTCTTCCGCATGAGCAAGTACGCCGACCGCCTGATGAAGCACATCGAGGAGCACCCCGAGTTCATCCAGCCGGAGAGCCGCAAGAACGAGATGGTAAACAACTTCCTCAAGCCGGGTCTGCAGGACCTGTGCGTTTCCCGCACCTCGTTCAGCTGGGGCATTCCGGTAGACTTTGACCCGGGCCACGTTGTTTACGTTTGGCTGGATGCACTTACCAACTATATCACCTTCTGCGGCTACGATCCGGACGGCAACCACGACGAGCACTACAAGAAGTTCTGGCCGGCTGATGTGCACCTGATCGGCAAGGATATCATCCGCTTCCACACCATCTACTGGCCGATCTTCCTGATGGCTCTTGGCGAGCCGCTGCCCAAGCAGGTATTCGGTCATCCGTGGCTGCTGGTCGGCGACGGCAAGATGTCCAAGTCGCTCGGCAACGTTATCTATGCGGACGATCTGGTTCGCCTGTTTGGTGTGGATGCCATCCGCTACTACGTTCTGCACGAGATGCCGTTCGCAAATGACGGTGTACTCTCCTACGAGCTGATCTGCGAGCGCATTAACTCTGATCTGGCAAATGTGCTCGGCAATCTGGTCAACCGCACGATTGCCATGACCAAGAAGTATTTCGGCGGTATTGTTCCGGCGCCGACCGCACCGGAAGCACTCGACGACGAGCTGAAGGCAGTCGCACTCGGTCTGCCGGCGGCTGTTGAGAAGAAGATGGACACCCTGCACGTTGCAGATGCCATCGACGAGGTATTTGCACTGCTGCGTCGCTCCAACAAGTATATCGACGAGACCATGCCGTGGGCACTCGCCAAGGACGAGAGCAAGCAGGCGCGTCTGGGCACGGTACTGTACAACCTGCTCGAAGCGATCCGCTTTGCCGCTGTTGAGCTGAAGCCGTATCTGCCGGACACCGCCGACAAGATTTTCGCACAGCTGGGTGTTGAAAACAAGGGTGTTGAGAGCCTGACCTCGTTTGACGGCATGCAGCCGGGTCAGCCGGTCGGCGAAGCCTTCATCCTGTTCGAGCGCATCGACATTCCGAAGAAGCTCGCTGAGATCGAGGAGGAAAAGAAGGCTGCCGAGGCAGAGCAGAAGCCCGCAGTTGAGTTCCTGCCGGATATCCCGTTTGACGATTTCTGCAAGGTCGATATGACGGTCTGCAAGGTACTCGCATGCGAGAACGTCAAGAAGAGCAATAAGCTGCTCAAGTTCCAGCTGGATGACGGCTCGGGCACGCCGCGTCAGATTCTGTCCGGTATTGCCAAGTATTACAAGCCGGAGGAGCTGGTCGGCAAGACGGTCGTCGCCGTTACCAACCTGCCGCCGCGCAAGATGATGGGTCAGGAGTCCAACGGCATGTTGCTCTCCGCCGAAAAGGACGAAAAGCTCAACCTGCTCATGCTGGACGACAGCATTCCGGCTGGCGCTAAACTGTGCTAAAATAAACACACTTTACAACGGATTCCGCAGGGCGGGGTGCTCTCACCCCGCCGCACATAAACGGGAACACTCGGTTGCAACGGCGGGCTGAGGGCAGCCCGCCCTACGAATGGGTTAACAGATGTGTTATCCCATGTATAATTTCGCACACACTACAATCAACAATTTAGGAAGCGAAAATTATGACAAGAGGGCGAAATGCAATGTGGATCATTTATGCGCTGCTCTCTGCGGTATTTGCCGCACTGACAACGATTTTAGCCAAAATCGGCGTGGAAAACGTGGACAGCACGCTTGCTACTGCTATCCGAACCGCTGTGGTGCTCGTGATGGCATGGGGCATGGTCTTCCTGCTGGGAAAACAGGGCGGCGTAAGCGCAATCGGCGCCAAAAGCTGGGTATTCCTTACCCTGTCCGGACTGGCGACCGGCGGCTCGTGGCTGTTTTACTATAAGGCACTGCAGATGGGAGAGGCCAGCCGTGTGGCTCCGATCGACAAGCTGAGCGTTGTTATCACGATGATTCTGGCGTTTGTTGTCCTGCACGAGACCGTGACGGTCAAGGGTGTGATCGGCGGCATTCTGATTGCGGCAGGCACGCTGTTTATGATTCTGTGATTATTTTAAGCAAAAGAGTTAAGGCAATACCGCATAATTGAACAAGAGTGATTTACGAGTAAATTTTGCGTACTGACGAGGCACAGTTTTGCGGTAATACTTGATGTATTACCGTGAAACTGCAACAAAGTCAGGACACAAAATTTCCGCAAAGCACCGCCGCTTTAATTGTGCGGTGTTGCCTTAAGAACAGAGTGGAGAGTGAAGAGTAGAGATTTATGTTCTCTGCACCCTCCACTCTTCACTCTGTTTTGAGGGTTTTACATGCACAAAAAATACTTCTTTTTTGACATTGACGGCACGCTTTCCACCGGTCTTACCACCATGATGCCGGAAAGCGCAGTAAAGGCACTGGCGCAGCTTCGTGCGAACGGCCACTTTACCGCCATTGCGACCGGACGGCTGCAGGCATCTGCGGCAGCCGTTGCCGCGCGCTACGGCTTCACGGACATTGTAGCGGACGGCGGCTGGAGCGTAACGCACAACGGCGAAATTGTCGAGATGGAGTCGCTGCCGACGGCCGACTGCATTGCGCTGATCGAGCGGCTCGAGCAGGCCGGTATTCCGTGGGCGGTGTCGCCGGAGAACGAGAAACTATGTATAACAACGGATAAAAATTATCTTCCGTATGCACCGGAGAACTACTTCCCTGTTCTGTGGGACCCGCATTTTGATTATCACAGGTTGGAGCATCTGTACAAGGTTTACTACGTCTGCACGCCTGATGAAGAGAATCATATTGACGCGGGCGGTCTGCCGCTTGTGCGGTACAATCCCCATGTGATTTTCGTTGAGCCGAAGGAAAAACAGCGAGGGATTCGCTATTTTCAGCAGCTTTTATCCATTCCGGATGAGGATATTGTGGTGTTTGGCGACGGCATGAACGACATCTGCATGTTCGGTCAGGGATGGCTGTCTATTGCGATGGGCAATGCCCGCGCCGCGCTCAAGGAGAAAGCGGATTACATCACAACCGACGTGGATAAGGACGGACTTTGGAACGCCTGCAGGCATTTCGGCTGGATTTGAGGAAGGTTTACTATGCTTTTTGATACACATGCACACTATGACGATGAACGGTTCGACGAGGACCGCGATACGCTGCTGGCTTCCATGCCCGAGAACAATGTCGGCCTGATTCTCAATCCCGGCTGTGATGTGGAAAGCTCGCGCAAGGCAGTCAGCTACGCGAATAAATATCCATTTGTATATGCGGCGGTCGGCATTCACCCGGAGAACATCGAGGACGGCTGGGAGGCTGATCTGGAGACCATCCGCGCACTGGCACAGAACGAAAGCAAGGTTCGCGCCATCGGCGAAATTGGTCTTGACTATTACTGGGAAAAAGACGAGCGTGCGCGTGCGCGGCAGCAGGTTGTATTTGCCCGCCAAATGGAGCTGGCGCGTGCACTGCATCTCCCTGTCATCGTGCATGACCGCGATGCGCACGCCGACAGCATGGAGATCACCCGTCGGTATCCGGATGTGATCGGCGTGTACCACTGCTATGCCGGTCACGTCGAAATGGCACGCGAACTGCTGAAACTCGGCTATTATCTGTCGTTTACCGGTGTTATCACATTCAAAAATGCCAAAAAGGCGAAGGAAGTCATTCGTGAAGTGCCGATTGAGCGACTGATGATCGAGACCGATTCGCCCTACATGGCACCCGAGCCGTTTCGCGGCCGCCGTAATTCCTCGCTGTATGTGCATCGCATGGCTGAGACTATCGCGGAAATCAAGGGCATAAGTGCCGCAGAGGTTGAACGGATTACAACCGAAAACGGCAGACAGCTGTTTGGTATTTCCGGGTAAGATAGAACAAAACAGGGACAAGAGGTAAAATCTCTTGTCCCTGTTTTGTATGGTGGAGCGCTTGCTTCCAAATCCGAACCGTTTATATCGTCCAAAGTAATTGTTTCCGTTCCGTCTTGATAGTTAAAGGTCAGAATGATTTTGTCATCGTACACATAAACCGCATTGACAAAGCTATCAATCAAGCGCTGCCGCTGCTCCTGCTTGGTAGTATCAATGGCGCGAAAGCGTTGCAGGAAAAATAAAATCTGTTCTTTGCTAAGATGCGGCTTTTGCAGTTCTTCCTGTAAGATGCTGACCGTCAACCGATCCTTGGTGGCTTCCAGTTCCTCCAACCGCTGTTTTGTAGACACGGTGAAAATTCCCTGCTGAATGGCGTTCAGCATATTTTGTATGCCTTGCTCGGTCTGCGCTAACTGTGCCTTTAGAACGGGCAGAGAGGTATTTTCCCGCGCTTGCACATCAAGCACCATACTTGCGATTGCGTTAAGCGTTGTATCATCAAATATCATTTGCATGGTACGCTCGACCACCAGATTTTCTATCCAGTCTTTTTTAACCGCCTTTTTGGTGCAGCCGGTTTTCCGCTTTGCGCTTCCGCACTTGTAATAGTAGTGCTTCTTCCCGGTATGGCTTGTACCGCTTTCGCCTACCATCAGCCGCCCGCACTTGCCGCAAAACAGTTTCGTTGTCAGCAAAAAGGCTTCATCCGCTTTGCTCATAGCCGGGGCGCGTTTGTTCCGTGCTATGCGTGCTTGTACCCGGTCAAATAGTTCCTGCGGAACAATAGCGGGAACGCCGCCGGGAATAACTACATCTTGATACCGATACTCGCCTATGTACTTTCTGTTTTTCAAGATGGCGTTGAAGCTGCCTAAACTGTACGGCTTGTTGTGCTTGGTCTGCAACCCTCGCTCATTGAGAGATTCCACGATAGCACGGACGGTTTCGCCATCGGCATAGCGGGTAAAAATCTCCAACACCACGGGCGCGGTCATGGGGTCAACCGCCAACCGTTTATCAGCATATACCCCAACGGAATACCGCCGCCGTTGTTCAACCCCTTTAGGGCGTTTTCTTTCTGCCCTCGGTGTATCTTCTCGGACAGTTCAACGGAATAAAACTCGGCGTACCCCTCTAACAGACTTTCCAACAAAATTCCGGTGCTGTCCTCTGCGATAGCTTCCTTTGCCGATACCACCTTAACGCCGTTTTTCTTCAAAATGGCCTTGTAGTGGGCGCTGTCATAGCGGTTTCTGGCGAATCTATCTAGCTTCCAAACAAGTACAATATCAAACAGGCCGTTTGCGCTGTCCTTAATCATGCGTTGGAAATCCGGGCGGTTATCTGTTTTCGCGGACAATGCGCGGTCAATATAGGTGCTTAACACCGTTATGCCGTTGCGCTCGGCGTATTCCTTGCACTCCCGAAGCTGCCCCTCTATGCTTTCCTCGCGCTGACTATCAGAGGAATACCGGGCGTAAATCACAGCTTTCATATCTGCACAACCTTTCGTTACTCTGTGGGTGGCTTGTCCGCCTCACTGGTGGGCGTTTCCCTTGATGTCCTGCCATTCAAAAATCTCCGTTTGTCAAGGTCTGGCGCAGCCAGTTCATTTTAACCTTGACGGGCGGAGATCTTTTGAATATTCTCCGCAAGGGGAAACTCCCGCCTTATTTTCGCTGTTCTTCCAACAGCTTTGTCAGTGTTTCCCGTAATTTTTCACTGACCGGAGAAGCCGGGTCAAAGCACATATCGACAAACTGCCGTAGTTCCTTGTTGTCCTGTGTAATAGCTTCCACCACTTTCGGCTTATGCTCGTATAGCTTTCCCTCCGGCTGCTTCGTTCTGGCAAAAATGTAATCCAAAGAAACATCAAAGAAATCGGCATACCACCGCAAAATCTTTAGCGGCGGAGAGGACTGTCCGTTTTCATAGCGGTTCACACTGGCCTGTGTTGCGCCCATCAGCGCGGCCAATTTAGCCTGTGACACGCCGACACTTTCTCGCAGAGATTTAAGCCGCTGCGCTACCTCTTGCATGGTTAACACTCCTTTCTTGTTTTCTTATAATACAATATATGAGTTAAATAGTCAACACGAATATAGCATAAAATGAGGCGGTCAAAGTAAATACTCTGACCGCTTTTGAATGATATATGTCGCAAAAAAGCCATTGCAGTATTCGAAGCTGCAAGGGCCATTGTTACTGTTGTTTAGTATCTTCTCTAATTGTAAATTGTTCGGTATCTATGCTTGCACAACAAAATTCCTTCTTATTGTGTGAATATACCAAGGCTCGCATCTGCTTATAAACTCCTTCAAGCAATGCCGGCTGGCTTTCATCAGTTTCGATTCTACTGAAAACCTCATCTTTACGAGCCAAGAGTTCAAACAAATATTTGGGAATTGTAATATTGACCTTTCCATTTTTAATTTCGAATATGTTCCGTATATCTACACGATACACACTTTCTGTATCCTTGGGTATTTCGGATATTCCGTATATCCAATCCGGAAGATACCCCCAGAGCAAATACAATTTTATTGCGCTTGCACCAGATAAAATGCCCTCGCCATTTTCAATACGGCTTATTGTCTTGCTTCCAACTCCAAGAATCTCCGCAAGTTGTTCTTGAGTTTTATGCTCAAAATCTTGCAGTAAGCGTATTCTATCACCATGACTTTGCTTCAAGATTTTTTTGCGCGATTTGTTAGAATTCATAGTTAATGACCTCCTATATAGGTTACTTTTTATCATACAATATTATTGCTACAATGTGTAGGACATTTTACACCGAATTAAAAGATGCCCTGTGGTATGGAGTTCAAAAAAGTTATTTGGTAGTATAGCATTGCAGCGAGGCTCGTTAGCTGAATTAAATTTTTCTCGTATTGCTGTGATAGCTACACAGCTACGATGAAAGGAGTTACTTCATGCTACATAAAAAGGAAATCACCACAATCCAACTTATTCCCACTGATGATGGGAGAACGCTCATTCTCTACGCTGATAGCGCAGCCACAACTAAACTGGCAGATGGAAACGCAGAAGATGCAGAATTTACGGCATTCTGCGTCGAAAACAACCGCGCTGTAACAATTTTTCTTGCGGAAGGAGTTCCCCAGAAAGTCGTTATGGAATAAATCGTAAACCAGAGATAGCCTATCGACTTGACGGGGGAATGGAGAATAACCCCTTTGGTTGCTAGGTTGCAGTCAACACGAATATAGCTTAAACAGAGGCGGTCAGAATAACTACTCTGACCGCCTCTGAAACAATAAATGTTTATTTAGAAAATGCCCGATACAGGAAAGTCACGATCTGGGCGCGGGTGCAAGTGGTATCGGGGGAGAAAGTCGTTTTGCTCGTGCCGCTCGTCACGCCCTGTTCAACCGCCCAATCAACAGCGGGCGCGTAAATCGTGGTAGCAGCTACATCGGTATTTTGTGGCAGCGGGGAAGCCAGCGGCACGCCAAATATACAGAACCGCCGAACTACGGGTGCAGGGCGTATCTCCACCAAAAACCGTGCTGTCTTTGGAAACGATATTCTTCTCTTTCGCCCACTGCGCAGCTTTATAAAAATAGTCGCTTTCCTTAATGTCCGTGAATATGTTCGTCTTGCTGGTCGGTTCGGGTGAACCCTGTGAACGCCAGAGGAAAGTCAAAATCTGCGCCGTGGTGCAGGTGCTATTCGGGGAGAAGGTCGTTTTAGATGTTCCCGCTGTGATACCCTTATCGACTGCCCAAGCCACCGAGTTCGCGTAATAGGCGTTGGCGGCTACATCGGTAAAGGTCTGGCCGGTGGGCGTGCTGGGTTTGCTCGGAGTGCTCGGAGTGGATTTTGAAGTGAATGGACTGCCCGCCGTTTCGTCCCATGGAACAAAGAAAGCAATCATGCCGTTATTGACCGCATCGCTTGTCAAATATCCAGTCGATTCATCGATTGCGCCGCCCGATGTGCAGAAGTGCGCGGCTAAAAGACCTTGTGAACCATCTTCGTACTCAAAAGACTTCCACGGGTAGCCGCCGCCGTCATCTTCATCGACTTTGCAGGCATCGCCTTCCTGAGTGAGCCACACGCCAAGCATAGAGTCGATCCAGCCGCCATTTGGAGCCGTAATAACCGTACCGGTAGAAACCGCATAAACAACGGATGTTTCCTCTTTGATTCGATTCAAAATGTAGCTGCTGCCCTGTATTGCTTCCAAATCCGAAACAGGAATGGTGTACAGGATGGGTTTTGAAAGCGTGTAAATGTTTCCAGATTTGTCAGTGACGGTGGTGTCTCCCGCTTTGTTTGCGGCAAATGCGGGGACAGTCAAACTGAAACAGAGTGCTAATGCGAGTGCGAGGGATAGGAATTTTTTCATTTTTCTTTCCTCCTAATTTGTGCGAAGTGGGGTTGCTACTTGTAGTCTAACATATATTTTTGAGTGACGCAATCATTTTATGTGAGGTTATACCTAACATACGCCTTTGGTAAATCGAGGAATACTTTCGTTCGACAGTGGCACACAAAATGAATGTTGTAGACAACACGAAGAATAAAGCAAGGCGGTCAGAATAAATACTCTGACCGCCTCTGAACTAACAAAGACTTATTTAGAAAATGCCCGGTACAAGAAGGTCACAATCTGGGCGCGGGTGCAAGTGGTATCGGGAGAGAATGTCGTTTTGCTTGTGCCGCTTGTCACACCTTGTTCAACCGCCCAATCAACAGCGGGAGCATAAATCGTTGTAGTGGCTACATCGGTAAAGCTGCTGCTTTTTGTCGCAGCGGGGAAGCCTGTCGCACGCCAGATATAAAGAACCGCCGAACTGCGAGTGCAAGGGGTATTTCCATTGAAAACAGTGCTATCTCTGGAAACGATATTATTTTCTTTCGCCCACAACGCGGCCTTATAAAAATAGTCGCTTTCCTTTATGTCGGTGAATGTGTTCGTCTTGCTAGTCGGTTCGGGCGAACCCTGTGACCGCCAGAGGAAAGTTAAAATCTGCGCCGTGGTGCAGGTGCTATTCGGGGAAAAGGTTGTTTTAGATGTTCCTGCTGTGATACCCTTATCGACTGCCCACAAAACCGGGGTAGCGTAATAATCACTTTCCTTTACATCGTTGAAACCACCTACTTTTGGGGATATGTCAGCAACAAACGGTATGTTATGCTTTTTTGCGTAGGCTTCGGCATAACTCCCGGAACTGCCGTGAATGGTAACATTGGGAGACCCTTCGAAAGTCCTATCACCTATGGAAGTCACACTGTTGGGAATTGTTATGCTGCTCAAATATTGGCACTCTCGAAACGCTGTGTCGCCGATAACTGTCACGCTATCAGGCAGTATCAGACTGACCAAGTAACTGTAAGCAAAGGCGTCAGACTCAATTTCAGTCACACTATCAGGAAGGTTTATGGTGTTTACGCCCCATGGCGCGCCGCTAAACGCACTAAAAAATGCACCATATCCAATCTTTGTTACACTATTCGGTATGCTTATGCTCTTAATATCGTCCCAAGTGACATGGCACCATCCATACCCCAATGTTGTGACGCCATTAGGTATTACAATATTCGGGTTAAACGATACACTATCTGTTTCTACTTCATCAACGCCAATAAGATACAAACCATATGGATCATACTCAAGAAGCGTGTTGTTTATAATCAGCCATGCTCCCTGTTTCTCTCGCCAGGCCGTTTTATTGAACGGATTACCGGTAATAGTAACGGATGATGGAATATTTACATGAGCCAAACTGGTACAGTTTTGAAATGCCCCTTCTTCAACAGTTGCACTATTTGGGAATGATACGCTTGTTAAACCAGTGCAGTCTCGAAACGAGTCTCCGCGTATAAGTCCTACGCCTTCGGACAGGGTAAGATTGGTCAATTTGGTGCAACCGGAAAATGCATATGTATGGATTTTTTGAACACTGCCAGGGATTGTTATACTTGTCAAACCACTATTGGAAAACGCAAAACTTCCAATTTCTTTTATACTATCAGGAATTGTTATGTTGGTGAGAGCAGTACAGCCCTCAAATGCACCGTTTCCTATAATAATTGCACTCTTTGGAATTGTTACGCTAGTAATATCTTTGCGTCCTGCGAATACATAGCCACCTGTACCGGAGGCGTTAAGACCAATTCCTAAACCGACATACTGTACTCCATCTGGGATAACCACATTTCCGCCCGGTCCATTATAGGCTACCAATACATCAGTAAATGTACCCTTCCCCTCGACATAAACATCTTCGATGACAAAATCTGAATCTGCCGCATATGTCACAACCGGAAATAGACCAAAGCAAAAAACTAATGTAAGTGCAAGGGATAAAAATTTTTTCATTTTTCCTTTCCTCCTAATTTTGGTTAAGTGGGCCACTTGTAGTCTACCATATATTTTTCTTTGGCGCAATCGCTATTTGTGAGGCATTGCCTAACATACATTCCTAACGAATTTGGGTACACTTTCGTTAGGTGGTGGCTCACAAAATGAAACAACTTGTATTCGACGAGGATATTTATAATACGATACGGCGCAATATCAAAAAATATCGTAAACAGCGCGGCCTAACGGCTGCGGAATTGGCAGAGCAAATCGGACGCTCACATGACTTTATGCGACAGATTGAGAGTGAAAAGGTTGCCTACAATTTCAGCGTGGATACCTTTTATAGAATTTCTGTAGCACTGGAAGTCAGCTTAGACCTGTTAATAGAAAAGTGAAAGAACAACAGCCCATGCAGTATTAAATACTGCATGGGCTGTTGTTCTTGTTGCTCAGCATATATATGCATATACAGGACATTCTACACCGAATCAAAAGATGTTCTGTGGTATGGAGTTCAAAAAATCCGTTTGGTAGTATAGTATTGCAGCGAGGCTCGTTAGCTGAATTAAACTTTTTCGCATTGCTGTGATAGCTACACAGTTGTGCAGAAAGGAGAACTCATATATCCCAGAAGAAAATCACCACAATCCAACTTATTCCCACCGATGACGGGCAACCGCTGTCTTTGAGGAAGGAGTTCCCCAGAAAATTGTCATGAACTAAATCATAAAACAGAGCTGTCCTATCCGGCTTGACGGGGAGAAAGGAGCATACAGTATGCCCTACAAGCTTTCAGTAGACCTTCCCGCAGTCAATGCGGGGTATGATTACGCTGTACTTACAGGAAAATCCAGTATTTTCCATACGGAAGTGATGGAAAACGCAGTTCAAGTGAAGCTATCGGGGTTAAGCTGACTGTGGCGCTGCAAGGTGCACGTTTTGCGCCGCTTACTATCCGATACTCGCATGACCCGCTGCCAAAATTTCATGACGAGGACATTGAAGCAGCTTGTGTAAGTAATAACCTAATCTATGTTCAAATCCCGGATTGTGTTGTCAACCTTTATTCAAGCAACAGCGGCGGCATCGGCATGACCGCTACGGCGGAAACCGCCCAGATCGTTACCCTTAACAGCAAATAAAAATATAGGGCAGACATAGGGTTTCCTATGTCTGCCCGGAAAAGGAATCTTACATGGAGCAAGTGAAAAATCTAATTTTCCACGAAAACTTTACTTTGTTTGCTGTCATATTTGCCCTCGTCTTGACTGTGGCTATCTGCCTTGTTCAAGTCATTCGTACACCGCCGCTTTTGAAACGGCGATTTGACCGCGCTGTGCGGCGCTGCGACCTGCACAACGCGCAAAACGAATACCCTGTGCTTATCAGCGTCAAACGGGATAAGGACAAGCCGCATGGCTTGATTTTGAAAGTCAGAAATAAAGGACTGTCGCTGCCGGATTTTGACCGCCATTATGAGCGGCTAAAGGTAACAATGGGTGGAATCTTCCGCATGGAGTACGGGTGCAATATAAACTATACTCTTCTATTCTTTCTTCCACAAAAATATATTCGCCCCGCCTTATTCACACCAGATGATTCGGCTTCCGGCAGCATTGATGTCAAACACATAATCAATATGCTGATTGTCGGCGCGACGGGTACGGGGAAAACCGTTGCCCTAAAAATCCTGCTTGCAAAAATTGCACGATTCCAGCCGGACGCGAAAATTTGGCTGCTTGATTTCAAGCAATTCGACTTTCGAAATCTTATGGACAAACCCAGATATTACGGTTACACAGACTGTCTGCAAGGCTTGGAAGATTGCTATGCGGCGTTCAAGCAGCAGTAGGAAAGCGGCACAGCGGGTGTGCCCCAATACCTTATCATTGATGAGTGGGGCAGCTTTCTCCTGTCTTTGGATAAGAAAACCGCCGAACAGACAAAAGCAAAACTCGCGGAGCTGCTCATGCTGGGGCGGGCATATCGCTTCTTTCCGATTGTCGGAATCCAGAGGCCGGATGCTGCCTATTTTGCCGGGGCGAGAGATAACTTTCAATGCTGTCTTGCTCTTGGCAATCTCAGCTGTGAGGGGCGGAGAATGTTGTTCCCGGATGATTTTGCAGAATCCATTACACAGTGCAACAAGCGTGAGGGGCATCTTTATATTGATGGCGTTGGTATCGAGAAAATCAGAATTGCGGAGGTGCAGAGCATGGATGCTTTGGACGAGGCGATTCAAGAGGCAATGAGCCGTTGGTGTTGGGCGGGGCGGGCGGCGAAGCAGCGCGAGAGCCGCCGAACCGCCCGCCGCCGCAGGCGGCTTAACTTGATATTTTATGAACATTGACAGAATCCTGGATGTGCGGCCAGACACGGCGGAAACGCCCGTGACGGTCAAACGATGCGGGAATGTGATTGAAGTTCGCTATATGCGTTCAACTCCATGTGCTGTCATTGAAAAGGTAAACGCCGACTTGTATGTTGATAAGCGGACTGGCGAAGTCAAAGAGTTCTGCCATTCAGCAAACCGCGCAGACAGCAAAGCCAGTGTTGCACAATCGCTCCGCAAGCTGCGCGACTTAATCAATGCCAATCTAACAGCCCCGGAAACGGCATTGTGGGTAACGCTGACATATAAAGAAAACATGCGGGATGAAAGGCGCGTCTACGAAGATTTCCGCCGTTTCTGGCAGCGATTTCGGTATTACCTCAAAAAGCATGAATACCGCCCTGCGGAATATATCACGGCGGCAGAACCGCAAGGGCGGGGCGCATGGCATTTGCATTGCCTCTTTCTGTTCCCGGAAAAAGCGCCTTACATTCCTAATGCGGATATGGCGCGAATTTTGGGGCATGGATTCACCAAGACCAAAGGCCTGCAAGGAATTGACAACCCCGGCTTGTAGCTGACCGCATATCTGGGCGATATGGAATTATCGGAAGCGCTCCGCGCCGGAAACGCCAAAGGGCAGATAGCAGAAGCGAAAATAACGGACACACAGGGCAGGCACCAAAAGAAAGCAATTATCAAAGGGGCGCGGCTGCACCTGTACCCGCCCGGCTTTAATCTGTACCGGGCAAGCCGGGGTGTGAAAAGGCCGGAAATATGGCAGACAACGGAAGCCGAAGCGCAAGCATTGGTACACGGCGCACCGCTCACCTACGAAAAAACAATCTCCATCACCGATGAAGCCGGGGCAGTCAAGAACATTATCAACTATCGACAATACAATAGTGCCTCAAAGGAGGGGGGCCAGCTTGACACAGCAGCAAAAACAGGGGGATAATTCCAAATAACAGCGGCGGCAGTATGTACCACACATACCGCCGCCGTTTTACTTTATACTATCTCGTCTAAATAAATGATAAATCCGAACCCATTCCCTACCGGAAAAAGGTTCGGATTATCTTGATTTGGTGGAGACGGTGGGGATCGAACCCATGACCTCTTGACTGCCAGTCAAACGCTCTCCCAGCTGAGCTACGCCCCCGATTCGGCTAAAATAACTTCGTATAAAAATTATAACGCAACGGATCGGTTAATGTCAAGCACAGAGCATCTGGCAGTATCACCGAAATCGCAAAGTAAAAATTGGTAGTGCTGCCTAAAATTTAGGCGGAACTGCCAATTTTTATCCGCTGCTGTGACTCCATCCCAAACTTTGTGTAAACCTCCAACAAGGTGTAGAATAGAAGCAGGATGACGGAGGTAATCACAATGGCAAGAAGGAAAAGAACCCCAGAAGAAAACACACGTCGCGAAAAAATTCGTGAGCTGCTGCAGCTGGCGAATGTAGGCAGCATGGATGACATTCAGGAACTGTTCAAGGACACTATCGCGGAGTTCATGGAAAACGGTCTGGAAGCCGAGCTGGACGATCAGCTGGGCTACAACCGGTATGACTACAAGAACAAGA
>NZ_JAQEHY010000004.1:0-256 GCF_027665985.1 Butyricicoccus sp. AM78-15b2TA | reverse complement strand
ACAAGAACAAGAACACGGATAACAGCCAGAACGGGCACAGCAGCAAAACCCTGCGCACCAGTTTTGGCGATATAGAGGTATCTGTGCCGCGGGATCGCAAGAGCGAATTTGACCCCAAGGTGCTGCGGAAAAATCAGACCAGCATCAGTCAGGACATCGAGGAGAAGATTCTGTCCATGTACGCCAAAGGCATGACCACCGGTGATATTGAAGCACATATTCAGGATATCTACGGCGTAGATGTCTCTGATACCAC
>NZ_JAQEHY010000039.1:0-5940 GCF_027665985.1 Butyricicoccus sp. AM78-15b2TA | reverse complement strand
CGCTTCATCGAGCCGCAAGCCGATAAGCGGCGTTATGACTGTCCTACGGACAAACACTGGGAACAGTTCATGCAGGGCGAGGAACGCAAGCTGAAACTGACAATGAAGCCGAAACCGTTTGACTTGGAGCGCACGGAAAATTGGATTAACACACAGGTTGCAAAATCTATCAAAATGCTGCAAGAAATCGAGAAAATGAAAGGTCGGGATTTTGTGCAGCAGCTTTTGGATGGTACAGTGCTGAACGAAAAGCATAGGAAGATTGTCGCGCAGGTGACGAGCGGATTGGAGTAAAAGAACAGCCACCGGAGAAAATTCTCTGGTGGCTGTTTGCTTAAAAAGTCGAATATTATGGTTCAATTTCGTGAAAATGTAATGTGTTTACAGTATTATCAAAAAAGTCTGCATAATCAGAATTTATGACGGCTGTAAACGAATCAAATTGTGGTTCAACCGAACAGGTAAACATCGTGCAAGCCTTTTCACGATCATCCCATTGTTGACGCTCTGCCGAACTCATATTCTCTACATCAGTAACAGAAAATTGTTCCCATGCCTTTTCATATTGTTGCCGTAATTCAGCATTTTCAACTGTCATAAGGCTACAATTAACACTCACTATTACGGGTATAGAAGTATCATTTATGTTGAGGTTTCCATTAGCTTCATAATAGTTTTCTGTGGAACACAGAGAGAACGAAAAACTTAATTCATCGCACGAATAAGTTGTAGATTCTAAAAGTAAACCTTTCACTTTCCATGCGTCATGTTTTTCTTTGACAACCTCTACATCATATAAATCCGTATCATTTATCATGTATTGAAACGACATAATACCCGATTTACCTGATTGATTGACTTCACCCTCACCGCTTCCGCCAACAAATGTGACTGTGTAATCTGAACCATATCTTGCAGTCAAGAAGGAATTATCCGTCATATACTCATCGGCCACGGTTTGGTCAGTTGCCAATATTCCCGAAGGAACCGATAGTTTACCGGCAGAACATCCCGATAATATTCCTACTAAAGTAGATAACAGCAATAAAAGCACCTTCTTCAAGAATAAATTCACCTCCACGAAAAAGATTCCACTTTGTTATTCGACTTACGATTCATAATTTTATATCCGCCATACTTACTTTTCCAATAAAGTTTCTCATCGTAAGCACTACGCATTGTACTATTGGGGAATGTTAGTGTAACATCCATAATAATATTTTCTTTCTTGACAGAATTAAGTTTGAAGACTGTTAGCCACCAATGCCCCGACGAGGAACGGGAAGCAAAAGCACTGGTAGTATACGAATCACCGCCATTTTTCTTCTGTACCACTTCTCTAAATGCAATGCTCATACCAATGTATTCGCTAGAATACGCTGCTCGATACCATGCAACATTTTTAGATAACGGTTCCGTATTTTTTATCATGGAAAACAATTTATCAAATGCTTCTGTTCCAGTAAACACTGCACCATCGCATCGCATCTTTTGAAAATATTGACTAAGTGACATCGTACCATCTAAAACATATAGACCAACTTCGCCGCCAGCAGTAGGACCATATTCGCCCTTCCAACATTCCACACGCCATGTTTTGTTGTTATATTGGAATATACAGGACAAAAAATTAATATTGATACCTGGAACAATATTCATATACTTGTCGAAAAGGTCCATATAGCCAAATGTCCGCTGCCAACCATATTCAGAAGAATAAAAATATTGTCCACCATACGAGTATTCAAAACCAAATTTTTGAGCTACCGAATCAATTGTAGCAGATATGCTGGGGCGTTTGCTTGTTTTTAGATACTTATCTACAATCCAACCCGTTTTACCTTTATATTGAACTTTAGCCCAATTATAATTGTTATTGTTTTTCTTCTCGTTTAAATATGTAACAGCAGTATTATATTGCAATGTCGCGAGAACATTATATGATGTACCTGCGCCACTACGCATATAGACATTATCAGTAGCAACATATCGCGTATTCGATGATGCAAGTCCAGCCCAATCAGAATAATTAACCACATTATTCCCGCAATACCCATACCAATTCTCGCCGTCCTTGATGGGGTCCTCCTGCGTGAACCGGTGGTCGGCAGGGTCGTAGAAACGATTCTGCGCGAAATACAGGTCAAGCACTTCGTCCCAAGTGTAGCCGGTGTAATTGTTAGAGTTGTCAATGCCGCTGAAATTCGTATCCGTATAGGTTTCGGTCAGCGGATTGCCCCACGGGTCATAGATCGTGTGCGAGATTACCTTGCCGTTTTCATCTACGGCAAACAGTGTACTGCCAAGGTGGCTGGCGCGATACCACACCTTGCGCACATCGTTTGCAGCAAAGTCACTTTGCAGGTTTTCACCGCCTTCGCCGCGCTTCGTGCCGGCTGCATAGCCATACTCTGCGGAGATTCGGGTGCCGTTCTCATCATACACATAACGCTGCGTGAAGCTGCCGTCCTCTGTGGCCAGTATATCACGATTGGCAATGGAAAGATAGTCCACAACATAGTTCTTTGTTACGGTTTCAAAGTTGCTCTGGAATGTCGTGCCTACCTCGGTTTCCCATGTGCGCTGCCAGAAAAAGCGTCCGTCCATCAAAAAGTCCAGATAATCGGTGCCGTGCGAACCGTCCTTCAAGTCGGAGTTTGCATGACCGGCATTCTTGTTATCGCGCACCTGTACATTCTTAATGCGTACATTGAGCGCATTGTAGGTGTAGGTGCTACTCTGGCCGTCCTCGGTCTTGCCGGTTTTCAGCTTGTTCTGTGCCGTGTAGGTATATTCGGTCGTGCCGTCCGGTGCAGCCTTCTTAATCAGATTGCCCGCCGCGTCATAGGTATAAGTGGTCGTACCGTCCTTACCGGTCTTGCTGGTCAGACGGTTTTGCAGGTCGTAGGTGTAAGTGTTCGTACCGTCGGAAAGCAGATTGCCCGCAAGGTCGTAGGAATACTTCGTATTCTTGCCTTCAACATTGGTGCGGATAAGCTGGTTTGCCTTATCGTAGTAGTAGCGTACCAGCTCGTCCTTCTTGTCAATGTCTACACCGGAACGGTTCTCACTTACGATATTGCCCGCGTCATCGTAGGTATACGCAGTCTGACGGCGTGTGCTGTTGCTCTTGGTGACTTCCTTTTGCAGCGTCAGCAGACCGGCAGCGTTGTAGTCGTACTCGGTCGTGCTGCCGTCACTGTGACCTTCCTTGATCGAGCGTCCTTCCGCATCGCGGGTGTAGGTAACGCCGGTGCCGTCGTGGTCGGTCTGGGACTTCACATTGCCGAGAATATCATACGCGGTCGTAACAGCCTTGCCGTCGGGGTAGGTGATGGACAGACGGTTGTTTGCCGCGTCGTAGGTGTACGCCGTGGTCGTACTGTCCTCATTCGTAACCTTGGTAGTACGGGAAAGTGCGTCGAACGCAAATGCTACCGTGCCGTTTCCGTCCTTGGCCGAGGTCATGTTGCCCGCCTTGTCATAGGCAAAGGTCGCAGTACCGTCCGCGTCCTTGCGGGAAACCATGCGATACAACTTATCGTAGGTGTAAGCAGTCTGCTTGCCGTTCTCGTCAGCCTGCGTCAGCACATTGCCTTCCTTGTCATGCGTGTAGGTAGTCACGCTGCCCAGCGGAGAGGTTTCGGTCAGCAGATTGCCCGCTGCGTCATAGGTATAAGTGGTCGTGGCCTTCTCGTCACCGCCGCCGTACATCGTCGTGCCTGCGGTGTTGCCAAACGAATCATACCGGTACTCGAACATACCGCCTTCGGCGTTGGTCTTGGAAACAAGACGATTCAAGCCGTCATAGGTGTATACGGTCTTGTTCTTGTTGCCGTCGATTACCGCCGTCTGGTTGCCTGCAAGGTCGTATTCGTACTCGGTTGCATGGTTAAGCTGGTTGGTTTCCTTGACCTGCCGATTCATGCAGTCATACGCATACTTCACCCATTCGTTGTTGCGGTTGGTGTACTGAATGAGATTGCTGTTCGCATCATACAGATAAACGGCATACGCATTATTGGCGTCGGTTTCCTTACGGAGATTACCGGCTGCATCATAGGTGTAGGTAGTCGTTGCACCCAGCTTGTCCGTAGTTGCTGCTACTCTGCCGCGCGCGTCATAGGTATTGGTAACAACACCGGAAAGCGCGTCGGTTTCGGTCAGTACATTGCCGTTCTTATCGTAGGTGTAGGTCGTTGCGCTGCCGTTTTCATCGGTTTCAGAAACGACACGCCCCAGCGCGTCATAAGCAGACGAGGACACGCCGCCTTCTGCGTCGGTGGTCTTGAGCAGGTTATAGTTTTTGTCGTAGGCATACTGTGTTGCATTGCCTTCACGGTCAGTGGAAACCAGAACATTGCCTACACCGTCATACTGCTTGGTTCCTGCATTACCCAGTCCGTCAATCGTTTTTACCACACGATATGCACCGTCGTACTCGCTCTTCGCGATTACCGTTCCGTCCTTAGTGACAGAAACCGTGTTGCCTACCTTGTCGTAGCCGTATTCGGTCACAACACCTACTGCGTTGGTTTCGGTATGCGTTCTGCCGAGTGCGTCATAGGTGTACTTGGTTGCATTGCCGTTCTGGTCGGTTACTTCGCTGACATTTCCGAGCGCATTGTAGGTATAGTGGGTTTCGCCGCCGTCCGCATAGGTGATAACCGTAATCTGGTCTTTGCGGTTGTACTGATACGAAGTTTTGTTGCCTTTCGGGTCAGTTACAGTAAGCTGGTTGCCGTTTGCGTCATAGGTGGTAGCAGTCTTACCGCCGAGTTCGTCATAGCTTTCTGTCGTGCGTCCCAGCACGTCGTACACCGTGCGGGTCTTGCTGCCGTCTGCGTTAATCTGCTCTACGGCGCGTCCCAGCAGGTCGTAGACATACTTCGTCACATTGCCTTCGGGGTCGGTAACGCTAAGCTGATTGCCCGCAAGGTCATAGGTGTACGCGGTAACGCCGCCGAGTGCGTCCGTTTCGGTCAGCAGCCGTCCTGCCTTGTCGTAAGTGTAGGTGGTTTCGTTGCCTTCGCCGTCAATCTGCTTTACCGCTGCATTGATGGCGTTGTACTCGGTCTTGGTTTCATTGCCGTTTGCGTCCGTTGTGACAAGCAGATTGCCAACAGGGTCATAGGTATAGGTAGTCTTATTGCCTGCACCGTCGGTTTCGGTCTTGGTTCGTCCGAGTGCGTCATAGGTGTAGGTTTTCTTGTTGCCTTCTGCGTCGGTTTCCGAAATCGTGCGTCCCATGCTGTCATACGCATAGGTCGTTTCGCCGTCCAGCGCGTCAATCGTCTTTGCTACACGGTCGAGCGCGTCATATTCATAGGTAGTCGCATTGCCTTCCGCGTCTGTAGTCTGGATAAGCAGGCCGCGGTCGTTGTAGGTGTAGCGGGTTTCGTTGCCCTCTGCGTCTGTTACCGATACAAGCTGTGCGGTATCCTTGTCATATTCATAGGTGGTTTCATTGCCGTTCGCGTCCGTGCGTTTGAGCGGTTCACCGTTCGTACCGTATTCGGTCGTTACCGTGCCGCCGAGCGCGTCCTTGGTCGAGGTGGTAAAGCCGTTGGCATTGTACTCATACGAGGTTTCGCCGCCCAGCGCGTCTACGGTTTTCAGCAGCTTGCCCGCCTTGGAGTAAGTATGCCTGGTCGTTGCGGTTGCTGAATCACTCACCTTGGTATGCTCTGCAACAATGCGGCCTACGGCATCGTATTCAAAGCTGGTAACGCCGCCTTCTGCGTCAGTGACAGAAAGCTGCCGTCCCTTATCGTCATACGCATAGGTAGTCTGATTGCCGAGCGCATCTGTAACCGTAACCGGCAGACCGAGTGCGTTATAGGTGTACGATGTGGTATGTCCGTTCTTGTCGCGGAACTCGGTCAGGCTGTGACCGGAATAGGTATAGGTTTCCGTATTGCCGAGCGCGTCCGTGATAGA
>NZ_JAQEHY010000038.1:5892-6186 GCF_027665985.1 Butyricicoccus sp. AM78-15b2TA | reverse complement strand
CCTCTTTCCTCCAGGGCTTCCCGGATGGCGATAGGGTCGATATTGTCAAAACGATCCTGTTCTTCTTCGGTATAGAATCGGTCCTCCTGAATAAGCTGGGCAAGCCTGCGCTGTACCTTCGGCCAGGGCAGCTGTGTTTCCTCCGGGCTTCCGGCACGGACAACGAACGGGCTGTTGCCGCCACCGTATTCCTGAGCCAGCCATGCAGCGGTATCCTTCTCTCTTGCATGGTCTTTCATATAGCGGACGACAGCGTGTTTACTCTCGATATTGCCGTTCCAAACACAGAGAGCT
>NZ_JAQEHY010000038.1:0-5882 GCF_027665985.1 Butyricicoccus sp. AM78-15b2TA | reverse complement strand
CTCTCGATATTGCCGTTCCAAACACAGAGAGCTTTGTCAATATCCTCCTGAGAAAGAGGGCGCAGACGCTCATGGAGCTTTGGATAGGTTTCGTCGATCACTTCCCGGTGCAAACGCTGGCGGAACTCCGGCACATCCGAATAAAGGCGGATCAGCTCCATATCCTTAGAGCCAAGAATCGCACGGCGCACAGCGGCATTGCCCTCGATGACAGCATTTTCACGGTCAGAATGCCCGCAGGCATTGCGGTATGCGGCATCCTCGGAAATAGCGGCAGTCACCACAGGCTTATACTGCTCAAACTGCTCCCGAAGGATAGGCTTTGGCGTTTCTTTCTCCACCTCCGGCTGCTGTGTTTGAATGGCATCTTCTTCGGCCAGTTCCTTTTCAGACTGGATCTTGTCATACTGCGCCTGTTCCTGTTCGGTAAGATAGCGGTCTTTCTGGACAAGTGAGGTAATGCGCTTGGCAACCTTTTCCCAGTTCAAGTGAACATCCGGGCAGTCCTGCTTTTTATAGTGCAGTCCTTTCCCATCGTGATCTTCGCCGCTGTGTGTTGCGCCGGACAGGGCATGAGAGCGTCCGCCAATGCCATACTCGTCTTTAAGGAATCTCACTTTTTCCTTATCCGTATGGTTTTCCATGAAGAACGCATAGATACGGCCTTTTCCTCCGGCAAAACTGCTGCCGCCGGTCATGGCGGCGTCGATCTCATCCTCGGTAATGAAATGCTGGACGGTTGGCACTTGGGAAAGGTCCGAAGAAAAGGTCCTGCGGGGCAGGTCAAGGTCCTTCAGGTTCTCCCAGATTTCCCTTGGCCTATGGTAATGAAAGCGCAACAGGTCACGGTCCTGCTGATAGTCAGTCCAGAAGGCAGCGTATTCTTCCTTTAGGGTTTGGCGGAAAGCCGGGTCACTCAGCTGCTCGGCAAGCCATGCAGTTTCTTCCGGGAACCCGGTTCTCTGAATACCGGACAGACAGGACAGATACCCGGAATCTCTGGCTTTATCGCTGAAATCGTGGTACAGATGCCAAAGTTTTTCTGCAAGGAGGGAGCGTTCATAGCCTGCCGCTTCTGCAAGCTCCACATTGGAGGCAAACTGGCCACTTTCCAAAAGTTCCCCGATGCGCTCTGCGGCACTCTCCCAGGAAATGACCTGGGCAGACCTGTCATAACGGACAGACTTCCCGTGGGAAAGATGGATACCATCCTCGGCATACCATGCGCTCACGCTGCCAAGGCCATTGCCGCCGTGGTACAGCGTTTTCAGTATCTCGGCAATCTCAGCGGTGGTTTTCAGCTTTTCAAATGCTGCAACCACACGCTCCCTCTGACGATCTGTATTGCCTCCCAAACGCAGCACATGGTCAATATCATTTTGGGCAAAAGAAAAAGCAGAGGATGTATGCGCTACATTCTCTGCTTCATCTATGGATTGGATCTGCTCCGCTTCGGAGAGGAACAGGTTTAGGGTCAGCTGTTGATAAGCTCCGCCATCAGGATCTCCTCTGCCTGGGCTTTGCAGGTGTTCATCAGGCCCACCCACTTCATGGGATCGCTGGCTTTCAGTTCCTCGGTGGCTCCCGCTTCCTTCGCCAGCTGGGGCATCATCTGTTCCAGTCTGCTCTGGGCGGTCTCGTCGATCTCGATGAGGTGCGGGTACAGCTTCTCGCTCAGCAACATCTGGTTGTAGAGGATGGGACGGTGTTCTTTCAGGTAGGTTTTCCTCATCCTGCCGTACTTGCCCAGGGGTTTCTCCGGCTGCTGGCTCAGCTTCAGGTCGGGAATCTGATAGTCTCCGTTCTGGATGTAGGTCATGGGATTGTTCATCTTGCTTGCTCCTTTCTTGGTTGGCTTCGCGCTCTGCATTTCGGACGGTAACGCCGATCTGCCGCAGCACCTGCTGGTTGATCTGGCTGACCGCTGTTCCCAGCGCCCCGATGGTGGACGGGGTGTTGAAATCAAAGATCGCCATGAAATCTTCGTGGTCGAAGTAGCGTTCCGGCTCCAGTCCACAGCGGGACATCAAAGCGTAAGTGATGCTGACGGTGGCGGCTGCCTTGAACTGCACTCCGATGTTATACTCATCATATTCCTCCAAAAAGGAACCGTCAACGATATAGAAGAAGTCCTGCTGATGCTCCGTCCAGTATTCCTCGGCCAGTTTTCCGGCTACCTCCGTGAGCTGTCCGGCAAGATCATCACCGGAAACATCATAGGTGCGCTCCAGCATGGCCTGCACGGAATCCAGATGGCGCTCCTCCAACTGCCACAGCCAGGGAGTTCGGGAATGTTCACGGGTTCCGGTATCGGAAATATCAAAAACATAGCGCAGGCGGGGCCTGTCCCCGGAATCGTCCACCAGAGCGATCCCCTTGGAGCCGCGTCTTACATACCGGCCCATCTTTTCATTCCACAAATCGTACTCCGCACAGGCGGTAGCGTCCGGGCGCTGGGCGTAGATCATCAGCTGCTCATGGAACGGGTACTTGTAAAGACGGGAAGCAGTGGTGAGAAACCCTGCCCATTCCTGCCAGCTCCCCGTGAGCTGTGTTGCCACCTTGTCCGCCATCTGTGCATATAGTTCAGCTTTGGTTGGCATGGTGTTCTGTCCTCCTTTCAGTTTTGGGGTAAAAAGGCGGGGTGGCAATTTGCCACCCCATCCCTGCGGTTATGGTGTTTACTGGTCAAAATCCGGGTACAGCTCCAGTTCGGCAAACTTCTCATCGGTCATCGCACAGAGCTTCGTAAGGGCGCTGTCGGTCAATTCCCTCAGTTCCGTTTCCTCCGGCGAAAGCTCGCCGCGCATCTCACGCAGGCTGTCGATCAATCCGGTGCGGCTGCCGGTATTGTAAATGCACATCAGGTTCATTTCCTCAAAAGTAAAGTTTCCCATATCAAATCTCCCTTTCCGCACTCTTTTTGGGTGCTGTCTTTTTGTGTTCTGTCTTGGGCTGGCCTTTCAGCTGCTCCATGACGGACTTTTTCTTTTCCCGTTCCTCCCGATGGGTGGCGGCTGCCAACTCCATCAGGGAAATGGGCTGACCGCTTTGGGCCTGCTGTTCCAGCTCTGCCACCGTGGGTTCTTTTGCGCCATTGTTGATGATACCGTCAATCATGCCGTAATCGTCCTCCAGGGCCATTTCCGCATTTTTCAGCGGGTTTTCTGGCAGGAATCCGGGGATCTGGGTAAAACCAACGCTGTCACAGTAATGACAGGATACCTTACCGTCCTGCCTGATTGCAACGATGTCGCTGACGCTCATGGAGGGACTGTGAAAGTCCACGGGCTTTTCCAGATTGAATTGCTGATAGAGTTTTTCCAGCTGCTCCGGCACAGTGCCAGACTCCCTCAGAGGAGCTGTGTAAATGAGGTCATAATTGCTGCGGTCTATGGAAATGTCATGGGACTTTAACCAATCCAGATTCATAAAGCGCACATTCTGCGGATCGTCACGACTCACCTGATAGATGGCAAAGCAATCTCTGTTCTGAGAGAGAAATGCCTGTTCCCGTTCCTGCTGATGTTCCTGGCGCTCCATGACCTTTTCGTGGAACTGAGGGCTTTTCTCCCATTCCTCACGGTCTACACCGAAAAGACCGCCATGATCCATGCTTTCCTGCGGGTCAAACACCATGCTCTCCGTATTGTCCTCATGCAGCACATAGACAGTCAAACCGGCGGCATCCAGTTCCAGCGCCCGTTCTCTGGTAACAGGGAGCATCCCGTCATAGGAGTAGCCATATTCCTGCATATCCGGTGTGGATACCTGCTCATCCGGCATGGGGTATTCATCCAGTGCCTGCTCCTGCGCTTCCGGCAGCTGGGAAGAAGCAGTCATCTGACTGGTCTCTGCCTGCATTTGCTGATAGGCCGCTTCCTGCAAGGTCTCAATCATGGACATAGGAGCGTGTCTGAGCGAAGTGCTGTCCAGATTGTTGTCATCACAAATCTGGAGAACTGCCTTCATGCAGGAAAGCTCCGGCATATCCAGCTGACCACCATCCAGCTCTTTCATGGACGCAGCATCGTAAAGAGTGTAGTCCCATCCGCTGTCACAGGGTTGGATATGAAGATAGGTAGTATCGTTGATCAGAAACAAAGCCTCCTGCTGGTTGGCATCCGCCCCCAGTACCTCCATTTCCGGCATGGCCGCAGCCAGTTCCGTTACCGCTTTCTGTACCAGCGGATTATCACGGTAATAGTCGATTCCCTGAATAGTGTCCAGGTCAATGGTCTGCCCGGTCAAAATCGGAAACGGTCCTTCATAGTCGCTTCCATCTTTCAGCTCAAAACCAATGCCCTTGATCCCGTTCATTCGTTCTGCCGGAATCTCCTGATAAATGCGGATTGCTTCCTCCAAAGACAGGTTATCGTGGTATTCTCCGAGGTTTGGAAATTCCATGCACTCTGCTACATAGTAGGTCAGATCGCCGGTCTGCTGTCTATCAGATACCTTAGCGGCATCTTCTGGCTGCTCTATCAGGGCGGTTTCCGGCTCTACCTTTGCATGAGGGTCAATTCCACGCTCTTTGCAGATTTCCTTATAGTGGCGCTCAATGTCGGAGATCAAAGTGCCGGAGGTCTTGTTGATGGTCTCCAAACTGGCTCTCAGCTCTTTCAGCTCTTTGCCCTGGCTCCAGCTTGCAATATAGCCGAAGCTGTTTTCTCCGGTCTCGATGCCAAAATACTTGCAGACCGCATAGGAGATGCTTTCAGCCTCCACTTCCTCCGTGTGGCGGTCTTTCCTCTGTTCTTGCAAAAACTGGGTGAGGGTAGAAAAGCCGCCAACAAAATTCAGCCCTTCTTCCTCGGTCAGCATCAGGCGTCCATCTTCCGCCAGCTCCAGCGGCTCTGTCAGCAGAACGGAACCTGCATGGTTTACAACCACTTGTTCTTCTACACAGACCGGCTCTCCGGGGTCGTAGTCAGAACCGCGCAGGTCATAGCAATAAACGCCCTCCGGCAGATTATCACGGACAATCCGCCCATTGGAGAACAGACCGGGTTTATCAAACAGCTCGATTTCCTGATATTGCTCGTCATTGGCAATCTGAATCTTTTTCTGATTGTGGAGCTTGCTGTGGGCAATCTCGTGTACTGTGGCCGAAACCGTCTGCACCTCGCTCATGCCCTGGCGAATGGCAATTTTCTGATGATCGGCAGAAAAATAGCCGTCCGTATCGGCGGCCATTGCTTCAAAAGTAATCGGCACCGGTGCGCTGCGGCGCAGGGCCTCCATGAATGCCTCATAATTTGGCACATTGCCGGAAAGGGAGGAAGCAAGCTCCGGCAAAGGTTTCCCGTCGGTCTGGCTCACATCAAAGACCTTGACCGGACGAAACATGGGGATTTCGATTTCTTTTTCCTCTGTGACGATCTTTCCGTCTTTATCCAGAATCGGAGCCTTGGTATCCGGGTCCAGCTTCTGCTCCTCGATTTTCTTCTTATACGGTGTGGGGGCGATGATGGTAATGCCATGCTCGCCCTTTTTTACATGACGCTCAAACTGGTCTTTCCACTTATTGTATCCGGCTACCAATGTAGCGTCCGGCTTCTGCATATAGATGAGCATGGTGTTGTTTACCGAATAGCGGTGGAAGCGGGACATGACGGACAGATAGCGCATATACTTTTCACTCTCAAACAGTTCTTTGATCCCCTGCTCGATGCCATCTGTGATTTCCCTTAGCCGCTCTCGGTTGGTGGGTTTGTTCTCAGCCATGATTTTCAATCTCCTTTCCAAGTGTGTGATTTCTGCTGTGTGTTCTGCAATCCATGCCTTTTGTTCTTCTTCACTTTCATAAAGAAAAAGGTCCAACAGGTACTCTACATAGGTTTTTTTCTGGATTGCTTCCACAAAACGGGGGTGCGGTTCTT
>NZ_JAQEHY010000037.1:0-6558 GCF_027665985.1 Butyricicoccus sp. AM78-15b2TA | reverse complement strand
CGCTGGCGGAACTCCGGCACATCCGAATAAAGGCGGATCAGCTCCATATCCTTAGAGCCAAGAACCGCACGGCGCACAGCGGCATTGCCCTCGATGACAGCATTTTCATGGTCGCTGTGACCGCAGGCGTTGCGGTATGCGGCATCCTCGGAAATAGCGGCAGTCACCACAGGCTTATACTGCTCAAACTGCTCCCCAAGGGTAGGCTTTAGCGTTTCTTCCTCCATCTCCGGCTGCTGGGCTTGAATGGCATCTTCTTCGACCAGTTCCTTTTCAGCCTGGATTTTGTCATACTGAGCCTGTTCCTGTTCTGTAAGATAGCGGTCTTTCTGGACGAGAGATGTAATGCGTTTGGCAACCTTTTCCCAGTTCAAGTGAACATCCGGGCAGTCCTGCTTTTTATAGTGCAGTCCTTTCCCATCGTGATCTTCGCCGCTGTGTGTTGCACCGGACAAGGCATGAGAGCGTCCGCCAATGCCATACTCGTCTTTGAGGAATCTCACTTTCTCCTTATCCGTATGGTTTGCCATGAAGAACGCATAGATACGGCCTTTTCCTCCGGCGAAACTGCTGCCGCCGGTCATAGCGGCGTCGATCTCATCCTCGGTAATGAAGTGCTGAACGGTTGGCACTTGGGAAAGGTCTGAAGAAAAGGTCCTGCGTGGCAGGTCAAGGTCCTTCAGGTTCTCCCAGATCTCCCTTGGTCTGTGATAGTGAAAACGCAACAGATCACGGTCCTGCTGATAGGCAGTCCAGAAGGCGGCGTATTCTTCCTTGAGTGTCTGGCGGAAAGCCGGGTCACTCAGCTGCTCCGTCAGGCGGCGAGTCTCCTCCGGGAAACCATTGCCTTTGATCTCTGACAGGCAGGACAAATATCCGGCTTTTCTGGCGTCCTCACTGAGATCGTGATACAGATGCCAGAGCTTTTCCGAGAGGAGGGAGCGTTCATAGCCTGCCGCTTCTGTAAGCTCCACATTGGAGGCAAACTGGCCGCTCTCCAAAAGCTCCCCGATACGCTCTGCGGCGCTCTCCCAGGAAATGACCTGGGCAGACCTGTCATAACGGACAGACTTCCCGTGGGAAAGATGGATACCATCCTCGGCATACCATGCGCTCACGCTGCCAAGGCCATTGCCGCCGTGGTACAGCGTTTTCAGTATCTTGGCAATCTCAGCGGTGGTTTTCTGCTTTTCAAAGGCTGCAACCACACGCTCCCTTTGACGGTCTGTATTGCCGCCCAAACGCAGCACATGGTCGATGTCATTTTGGGCAAAAGAAAAAGCAGAGGATGTATGCGCTACATTCTCTGCTTCATCTATGGATTGGATCTGTTCCGCTTCGGAGAGGAACAGGTTTAGGGTCAGCTGTTGATAAGCTCCGCCATCAGAATCTCCTCGGCCTGGGCTTTGCAGGTGTTCATCAGCCCCACCCGCTTCACGGGATCGCTGGCTTTCAGTTCCTCGGTGGCTCCCGCTTCCTTCGCCAGTTGGGGTATCATCTGCTCCAGTCTGCTCTGGGCGGTCTCGTCGATCTCCAGAAGGTGCGGGTACAGCTTCTCGCTCAGTAGCATCTGGTTGTAGAGGATGGGACGGTGTTCCTTCAGATAGGTTTTCCTCATCCTGCCGTACTTGCCCAGGGATTTCTCCGGCTGCTGGCTCAGCTTCAGGTCGGGAATCAGATAGTCTCCGTTCTGGATATAGGTCATGGGATTGTTCATCTTGTTTGCTCCTTTCTTGGTTGGCTTCGCGCTCTGCATTTCGGACGGTAACGCCGATCTGCCGCAGCACCTGCTGGTTGATCTGGCTGACCGCTGTTCCCAGCGCCCCGATGGTGGACGGGGTGTTGAAATCAAAGATCGCCATGAAATCTTCGTGGTCGAAGTAGCGTTCCGGCTCCAGTCCACAGCGGGACATCAAAGCGTAAGTGATGCTGACGGTGGCGGCTGCCTTGAACTGCACTCCGATGTTATACTCATCATATTCCTCCAAAAAGGAACCGTCAACGATATAGAAGAAGTCCTGCTGATGCTCCGTCCAGTATTCCTCGGCCAGTTTTCCGGCTACCTCGGTGAGTTGTCCGGCAAGGTCATCACCGGAAACATCGTAGGTGCGCTCCAGCATGGCCTGCACGGAATCCAGATGACGCTCCTCCAGCTGCCACAGCCAAGGAGTGCGGGAATGTTCACGGGTTCCGGTGTCGGAAATGTCAAAGACATAGCGCAGGCGTGGTCTGTCCCCGGAATCGTCCACCAGAGCGATTCCCTTGGAACCGCGCCTTACATATCGGCCCATCTTTTCATTCCACAAATCGTACTCTGCACAGGCGGTGGCGTCCGGTCGCTGGGCGTAGATCATCAGCTGCTCATGGAACGGGTATTTGTAAAGGCGGGAAGCAGTGGTGAGAAACCCTGCCCATTCCTGCCAGCTCCCCGTGAGCTGTGTTGCCACCTTGTCCGCCATCTGCGCATACAGTTCAGCTTTGGTTGGCATGGTGTTCTGTCCTCCTTTCGGTTTTTGGATAAAAGAAAAGCAGGAAACCTAAATAATTTCCTGCTGGGTAAAACTGTGAATACTAAATTGGGGTTAGGTTATTTGTTATGCAAACTGTATTTTTTATAGATTTACAATCATAATATACTCCTCATCATTTTCGTCAACAACAGTAAATCCCACTTTCTCATACATTTTCACTGCATAATTACTTTTCTGAACGGACAGGGATATTTTTGAATATCCAGCCAATCTTTCTACTTGTAATAGTTGTTTCAATAATGAAGTTCCAATGCCTAATCCTCTATATCGAGGGCAGACAGACATAGCAAGAGATGGTGTATCATTATCAATGTGTCCATAATCATTCATAATTCTTACCCAAATAGCTCCTACTATATCTCCTTGAATTTCTGCAACTAAGGCTTTATCGTGTTTTCGATTTCCAAACTCGACGATATATTCTTGTAATTCCGGACATTCTATTACTGATTTAGGTGGAGGTTCAATACCTTCCGGAATATAAATCGCTTCGTATAAAAAATCGCTTAACAATCTGTATTCTTGGCTTTTCATTTCTCGTATCATATATTGCATAACTTCTCTCACCACCTCATCTTGGTTCAATAAATTTACTGGTCAACATCTGGATACAACCCCAGTTTAGGAGTAAGGTTTTGAGTGTTTAGTTGTTTAATATCTCTGCAATCGTGTTTGGTGCATATTTATTGAGTTCATGTCCTGCATTTGGAACGATGTGCAAAGTAGCTTGGGGTAGCAATTCTTTTAGCCTTTTAGAAGCCTTTAGATTGGCAGTATCCTTTTTGCCACACAAAATTGTCACTGGACAACAAATATTATTTAATTGCGCAGTAAAATCCAATGATCGCATAGAGTGAGCCAATTTTATGGTGCTGCTTTTTGATAGTCCCATACTTTCAAAAGCCTTGTTTGGCATACAACGGAAGATAAGATTTTGAAAATCTATCAGTAAGCTTGGAACTTTATATTGTGCGCCAATCAAAACCAGCGAAGCCACTTTTTCTTCATGCTGAATAGCAAAATCAATCGCAAGAAGCGCACCTAACGAAAGACCACAGATACGAAGCGGCTCTTTTTCTTCAGAATACCGCTGTTCTAAATCGCCTAAAATCTGCGAATATGATATTTCATCTTCTGTTGAAGAAAAAAGTTCTGGGCAATCGACATCGGAAATTGATAGTTGTTGGACTACTTCTTTCCAATCCTGTGCAGTTTGTCCCAACCCATGTAAAAGAACCGTTTTCATTAAACACCTCCTAAGTTCAAGATATTCATCAACGCACACAAGTTGCTCTTGAAAACCTGTCATTGTGTTTAGAATTTTCAACAATCCATTCGTCCAAAAACTTCATCTGTTCTTCTGTATGAAACCAGTGTTCTCCATTTCTCATGACAGAAAGTGTTGAATGGGTTCTTTGGGCAAATTCAAATATCGTTCCATAAGCGGTAAGATTATCTTTTTCACCATACAAAATGTGCGTTGGGATTTTCCATATAATAGGATTTTCTCTTACATAGCAAAGATAATCCCATGAAAGGGTCTCTCCAAAGGTTGTCTGAATTTCTTTTTTCTCTTTGAGTTCATCTTCTGTAACATTTGCCCAAATCATCATATCAGCAATAAGCCTTTCCATATCTACAATGGGCGAAATAAAATATGCTTTCTCTATTTGCTGATTTGATAAGGCATTGATAGCAAAATACGCTCCAATGCTATTGGCGATTATTTCAACAGTCTTGTAGTTTCTATAAATCGAATTAAAAAGTAATGGAAATTCTTCTTTTGCTTCCCATGGAAACTGTGCAGTATAGTCAAGACCAATTACATCACAATCACTAAAGAGCGACTTGTAATGGAGAGCTTCTTCAGCATCTCCTCCTTTTCCATGTATATAAATAACTGCTTTATCCACGATAGTAATCCTCCATAATTTCTATGTTTATCCATCATTCATTATAATTTCCTCAACCTTAAAAGTATAGTGGGCTTTTGTAAAAAACAAAAGAAACCGCCTTTCCATCGGACAGTTTCTCTCACTATGTCATCCTGACACGATAAATTTACTGGTCAAAATCCGGGTACAGCTCCAGCTGAGAGAAGTCCTCATCGGTCATCGCACAGAGCTTCGTAAGGGCACTGTCGGTCAGCTCCCTCAGTTCCGTTTCCTCCGGCGAAAGCTCGCCGTGCATTTCACGCAGGCTGTCGATCAGCCCGGTGCGGCTGCCGGTATTGTAAATGCACATCAGGTTCATTTCCTCAAAAGTAAAGTTTCCCATATCAAATCTCCCTTTCCGCACTCTTTTTGGGTGCTGTCTTTTTGTGTTCTGCTTTGGGCTGGTTTTTCAGCTGTTCCACAACGGATTTTTTCTTTTCCCATTCCTCCCGATGGGTGGCGGCTGCCAGAGCCACCAGGGAAATGGGCTGACCGCTTCGGGCCTGCTGTTCCAGCTCTGCCACCGTAGGCTCTTTTGCGCCATTGTTGATGATGCCGTCGATCATGCCGTAATCGTCCTCTACGGCCATCTCTGCATTTTTCAGCGGATTTTCCGGCAGGAATCCGGGGATCTGGGTAAAACCAACGCTGTCGCAGTAATGACAGGATACCTTACCGTCCTGTTTGATCGCAACGATGTCGCTGACGCTCATGGAGGGACTGTGAAAGTCTACGGGTTTTTCCAGATTGAATTGCTGATAGAGTTTTTCCAGCTGCTCCGGCACAGTGCCAGACTCACTCAGCGGAGCGGTGTAGATGAGGTCATAATTGCTGCGGTCTACGGAAACATCATGGGACTCTAACCAGTCCAGATTCATAAAGCGCACATTCTGCGGATCGTCACGGCTCACCTGGTAGATGGCAAAGCAGTTTCTGTTCTGGGAGAGAAATGCCTGTTCTCGTTCCTGCTGATGTTCCTGACGCTCCATGACCTTTTCGTGGAACTGAGGGCTTTTCTCCCATTCCTCACGATCCACGCCGAAAAGACCGCCATGCTCCATGATCTCCTGCGGGTCAAACACCATGCTCTCCGTATTGTCCTCATGCAGCACATAGACAGTCAAACCGGCGGCATCCAGTTCCAGCGCCCGTTCTCTGGTAACAGGGAGCATCCCGTCATAAGAGTAACCGTATTTCTGCATATCCGGTGTGGAGACCTGCTCATCCGGCGTTGGGTATTCATCCAGCGCCTGCTCCTGTGCCTCCGGCAGCTGGGAAGAAGCAGTCATCTGACTGGCCTCTGCCTGCATCTGCTGGTAGGCAGCTTCCTGCAAGGTCTCAATCATGGACAACGGTGCGTATTTTACCGAGTCTCTGCCCAAATCGTTGTCATCACAAATCTGGAGAACTGCCTTCATGCGGGAAATCTCCGGCATATCCAGCTGACCACCATCCAACTCTTTCATGGATGCGGCATCGTAAAGGGTATAGTCCCAGCCGCTGTCACAGGACTGGATATGAAGATAGGTGGCATTGTCGATCAGAAACAAAGCCTCCTGCTGATTGGCGTCCGCCCCCAGCACTTCCATTTCCGGCATTGCCGCAGCCAGTTCCTTTACCGCTTTTTGCACCAGAGGATTATCACGGTAATAGTCGATTGCCTGGATGGTGTCCAGGTCAATGGTCTGGCCGGTCAAAATCGGAAAAGGTCCTTCATAGTCGCTTCCGTCTTTCAGCTCAAAACCAATGCCCTTGATCCCGTTCATTCGCTCTGCCGGAATCTCCTGATAAATGCGGACAGCTTCCTCCAAAGACAGGTTATCGTGGTATTCTCCGAGGTTTGGAAACTCCATGCACTCTGCTACATAGTAGGTTAGATTGCCGGTCGGCTGCTCTATCGGGGCGGTTTCCGGCTCTGCTTTTGTATTGGGGTCAATTCCACGCTCTTTGCAGATTTCCTTATAGTGGCGCTCAATGTCACAGATCAAAGTGCCGGAGGTCTTATTGATGGTCTCCAAACTGGCTCTCAGCTCTTTCAGTTCCTTGCCCTGACTCCAGCTTGCAATATAGCCGAAGCTGTTTTCTCCGGTCTC
>NZ_JAQEHY010000036.1:0-6762 GCF_027665985.1 Butyricicoccus sp. AM78-15b2TA | reverse complement strand
TTTTGTCGGGAAAAGGTAAAAAAAATTCATTGATAATATAACGCCCTGATAGGGGGTTGGAGGTGTGTGGCGATGTATGATATTTTAGGTGCTTTAGCGGCGAATTTTGACGAGGTTCATTATATGGACTTTTATCGGGATGTTTTTCCTGAGGGTTCGTTTGAGGAGCGTGGTGTATTTGAGGACGGGAAATATAATGGTATCGCGGTTGCGATTGAGAAAGGCAGCAAGCGCGCAAAGCGTATGACGATTACTGATGATCTTGATGTGATTGGGGATATGGCTGGGACGGATGATTTTTGTCTGATGAGTCCGATCAGTTATGCAGGCAAGAGCCGGAAGTCTTCCAATGCTCGGTTTATGTATGCGCTGGCTATTGATCTTGACGGTATTGAGGAGCGGAAGCAGTGGGAGTTCTTCATGGAACAGATCGAGCGCGGCCATGAGATGCTGAAATTTGTCTGGGGGTTGCCGCGGCCTACATATTTGGTATCTTCCGGCACAGGTATCCATCTTTATTACGTCTTTAAGCAGCCTATTCCGATGTTTAAGAACATTGTTGAGGAGTTGGAGAAGCTGAAAAGGCGGCTGACTTGGCAAGCATGGACGCAGGGTGCGTCCTCGCTGCATGATAAGGTGCAGTATGAGAGTTTGTTTCAGGGTTTTCGTGTGGTTGGTACGATTACTAAGGATGGTGGCCGTTGTCGTGCGTTTTCGGTTGGTGAAAAAGTAACCGTAGAGTATTTGAATAAGTTTGTACCGGAGGAATATCGTGCCGAAAACTTTGCTTATAAGTCTGATTTGCGACTTGAAGATGCAAAGAAGAAGTATCCGGAGTGGTATCAGCGGCGTGTCGTGGAGAAACGTCCGAAGAATACATGGACTTGTAAAAAGGCGCTTTATGACTGGTGGATTAAAAAGCTGCTGGGCGGCGCGGAGCAGGGGCACCGATATTGGTGTATTATGACGCTTGCAACATACGCGCAGAAGTGTGGAGTACCTCGAGAAACGCTCGAGGAGGACGCATACGGCCTTATTCCGTTTATGAATACAAAAGGTGATGAGTTCACCGAAGATGATGTTCTACACGCTCTGGAGGCTTATACGGACAGCTATATTACATATCCGATTGATACGATTGTGTGGCGTACCGGTATTCAGATTGAAAAGAATAAGCGTAATGGCCGCAAGAGAGCAGATCATGTTAAACTTATGAATTTTGTACGAGATGAGATAAACGGAAATAAGAATTGGCGCGAGGGTAATGGCAGGCCGGACAAGTTATCTGTGGTAACTGAGTGGCGTTCAGAGCATCCAGAGGGAACGAAAGCGGAGTGTATCAGAGAAACTGGATTGAGCAAACCGACAGTGTATCGCTGGTGGAGGGAGATAGATTTGATGGAATTACGAGAGTATACGAACAAAGAGAAGATGGTTCAGCTGTCTGGTGATGAGAGCCAGCGTAAGGCAGCTGAGATTGTGGCTGCGGTGACTGCGATTGCGCAGGAACGCGGGCTTTCGGAAGAAGAAGCCTATGAAGTGTTCTTGCATGGAAAGACCAGAAAAGAGCAGGTGCAGGAGCAGGCAAAACACATGGTTTTTGCGGAAAGTGAGGTCGATGCCGGGCTGCTGGTTGGGTGTGCGGCGAATGGTATTCGCCGGATCAACGTTATGCCGGACGATGAGTACATGAATTATTTAGCGACCGATTGCGTTAACGCTTTGTTTCCACCCAAAAACAAAAAATAAATGATGTTGATATTTTAGCATAATTACGCTAAAATAATAGTAAGGAGGTTGATGGTATGAATATGATTAGACCTGTATCGGATTTGCGAAATAACTTTGCGGACATTTCCAAAACAGTGCATGAAACGGCTCAGCCTGTGTTTTTAACCAAAAATGGGTATGGTGATATGGTCGTTTTGAGCATGGAAGCGTTTGAAAACTTGCAATTTGAAAGCGAGGTTTACTTCAAACTGCAAGAGGCCGAGCGAGAGGCCGAGCTGACAGATCAGCGTTATTCCTCCAAAGATGTATTGAAAGCGATGAAAGCCGCTATTGGAGGGGAGCAGGGTGTATAAACTGGAGTACCTGCCTGTTGCTCAGAGAGATATGGTTGAGATCGTGCGCTATATCAGTGGGGAGCTGCAAAATCCTACCGCGGCAGCTCGTTTGGCGATGGAGCTGGTAAACGCAGCGGAAAGCGTACTCACATTTCCGTATGCGCTTCCGTCGTATCAACCAATCCGCTCGTTGAAGCGTGAGTATCGAAAAATCTTAGTGCAGAATTTTTTGATGTTTTACTGGGTGGACGAGGAAAAGAAATTGGTGACAGTCGCTCGTGTAGTGTATGCTAAACGAGATATTAGCAGATTGCTGGAGTGATGAAAGGTCGAATGGCTAAGACGATTAAGGAAATTGCGGCTGAATGTGGAGTGTCTGAACAGGCTGTACGCGGCTGGTGTAGACGAAACCATGTTGCGAAAGATGCGAAAGGAAGTTTCGCACTTAGCGAAAGCCAAAAAAGCTCGATATATCTACACTATTTGGGGGTAGAGCGAAACGAAGTTTCGCAACCAGCGAAAGCAAGTTGCGAAACTTGCGAAACCTCCGAAACGGTGCTGATTTCAATGTTACAGAAAGAATTAGACCGTAAGGAAACACAGCTATCAGTAAAGGATAAGCAGTTGGCAGTGAAAGACGAGCAGATCAGAGAGTTAAACGCGAGGTTGGCTGAGTGCAGTACTGCATTGTTGGCAGCGCAGGAAACGGCGCGTGCTGCACAGGCCCTCCACGCTGGGACAATCCAGCAGCAGCTTTCAGATGGGGAAGATCATGCAGCTGCCAGCGTGCAGGAGAAGAAAGAACCGCATTGGTATTGGTTTAGACGATTGTTCAAAAAGTAAGTATAAGAAAGAGAGCGTAAGGAATAAATATGATTATTTTGGCGATAATTTGTACGTTAGTTGCTGGTGTTATAGGAGCTTTTTTAGAGCCAGTTTCTTTCTCGGTTTCATTACCGATTGCTGTTATGGGAGGTTTTATTTTGTACGAAATTAAACGTAAAATTGATAGAAGATAAAAAATGAGGAACATTTTTTATTAAATGTTCCTCATTTTTCTGTTGAATACTTACCAAGCAATAGAGGTATAGCCTTTAAACTGGTCATATGTCATTCCAATATTAACTCCCACACAGCTTAGTACACCGCTTCTATCGATATTGAAAGATGGTGAAAGAGCCATACTGACTCGCTGATGTCCATAAGTTCCGTTTAACCCTTCAGAACGACCTTCTTTATAAATATTTGCTTTCATAAACATAAAATCACTATTGACGGGATAGTCAGGTTTTGCAAGGACTACCTTGCGGACTAAACCATGACCTTCATAGTCAAATTTGGAAGGAGTATCAGAAAATTCTGTAGTGACAGACCCTTTCGCAGTTGTGTAGGTATAGAAACCATCGGCGGTGTTATCTTGGATTGTTCCTTGCGTAAGAGAGAGTCCGATAACGTCATTCATACGAAATGCGGGGCGAGTAAGCCAAGTATATGCAGCAGACACTTGAGCATAAGACCCCTTATTGATGATCGATGTTTGGACTCTCATCCAATCGTTCTCATCTGGGTCACTAAGTGTTGATGCCTTGAGATAATCTTGGTAGGTAGATTGAGAAGAGATTCTTTCTCCTGAGTCAGTATGAGATACTTTTATGTAAGTAGTTTGAGTCGAGTAATCAATAATATTCTCGATATCATTTGTAAGTGATGATTGAATATCAGTAGGAAGCGTTTCAAAGATAGATTTTGGAATGCCGTAGACTGTTGAGATTTCTTCCTCGGTGGAAGTTGTAAGATTGTCGGCGTAGGCGGGTGCGTTCAGAGAAAGAAGCAATACAGTGGATAGAAAAATTGATAGAAATCTTTTCATAGTAGCAGCCTCCTATATAGACTTTAAGTAAGTTAGACGTAAGTATAAAAGACCATTGGAAACACCTCAATCTTGATTTGTGTAAGTCAATTATAATAAATATATAATGAAAATGCAACATGATATTGTGCAAATTAACATCGTTTTTCATTGTATATGTTGTCAAACGAGCGTCAAGGGTGGTTCATGTGAACCACCCTTGACGCTCGTTTTTCTCCATTCACAGCAGCAGGAAAGAGCGCAATCCGCCGCACTGGGGCTTGCTACCGCAAGCCCATCTCCCACACTTGACAATGATATGCTCGCTATGTATAATGAGGGTGTGGGAGATATATTGCAAGCTACCTAAAGTGTTACCACTTTAGAGCTTGTGAGGGGGCTGCACCCCCTTCAATCCCCTGCTTGGAGAACGCCGCGAACGAAAGAAAGAGAGGTTTCCCATGTTGTACGAAGATCGGAAAAAAGAAATCGAAACCATCAAAGAGCGGACACTCGTTTTGAAATTGTCCGATGCTGATTGCGACCGCATTTTGCAAAAAGCCATCAGCCACAGCATGACGGTTTCTGAGTTGTTGGAGAGCTTCATCGGTGATCTGGTTGATGGCACTTTCACTAATGGTTCGGACGAACGCTATCTTGCCGAGGACTGGTTTAACCGCTGCGGTTTTGAGCGTGATGATAAGAGAACGCTGCTGTGGCATTTGCTGGAGCAGAACGCAGACCTCGAAAATTTTATCGAACTCTATGAGGAGAACGAAGAATACAAATCGCACCCAGAGGAGTTTGAGGAGCAGCGTGAAGAATACGAAATGGAGCCAGGTGACACGTTCGATTTTGAAGATGAATTGCAGTATTGGCTGGACGATTGGAAGCCGAGCAAGTTGAGTATGGCCGAAGAAGTAGAAGCAATCCGAGATTATGTAGAGGCACTGAGAAAATTTAAGGGAGAATAACGACGGTCATGGCAAATAAGAGTAGACCGAAGCAGCTCTCGTTCCGAGTTAGTGAGGAGGAATGGGAGCTGCTGCAACAGAAAATTTCTGAAAGCGGCATGAACCAACAGCAGTATATTTTATCCTGCGTGCTGGGTAAGGAGATTGTAAATACGGACGGTATCAAAGAGATCGTGCCGGAACTGAAACGACAGGGCGCAAACCTCAACCAAATCGCCAAAAGACTTAATGAGCGCGGCTATATTGATTACAAAAAAGAATTGCCGACGGTATTAGACGAGGTGAAAATGGTATGGCAGTCATTAAGGCAGTATCTTCAAAAGCTGGGATAAACACAGTCCTCGATTATGTAATGCAAGAGGAAAAAACGGAACAAAAGTTGCTGAGTGGCTTGAATTGCGTTCCTGATACAGTTAAAGATGAAATGAGAGTTACGAAATTATTGTGGGATAAGGACGGAGGGCGAACCTACAAGCATTTTGTTCAGAGCTTTGCACCAGGCGAGAAGATAGATCCGGCGCAGGCGCACCAGATCGCGTGCCAGCTGGCAGCCTCACGACCGGAGTGGCAGGACTTTGAGGTGTTGATTGCTACCCATGAGGACAAGGAGCATATCCACACGCACTTTGTGGTGAACAGCGTGAGCTATGTAGACGGCCACAAGCTCCAGCAGAGCAAGGCAGAGCTGCAGGCCATGAAAGATTATTCCGACCAGCTTTGCGCGAAATATGGGCTGCATATTACCGAAAAGGGAAAGACCTTTGACGGACAGGAGCGAGAGGAAACGGTAGCGTTCAGCAAGGACACCTATCAGTTGCTCAAAAAGGCCGAGCAGGGCGAGGTAAAGAGCTATGTGCAAGATATTGCGCTGGCGATATTGGACTGCCGAGAACAGGCCACCAACCGTACAGACTTTGTGCAGCGTATGAATGAGCGAGGATACGGCGTAGACTGGCAGGACAGCCACAAATATATTACCTTTACAGACTTAAAACGGCAAGAGCAGGGCGAAAAGCAGTGCAAAATCCGCAATAACAAGCTGGAGAAGTATTATAACATGGACTTTGGAAAGGAGAGCTTGGAACATGAGTTTGAGGGCAATGCACGAAGTCAGCAAACAGCGCAGCGTGCAAGAGAGCAGCTCGCAGCTGATCGAGGAGCAAAGACAGACAATCGAACAGCAGAAGCAGACAATATCGGAGCTTTCATCGCAAATATCGCTGCTCAAGTCGGAAATGCAGAAGCTGGCAGACAAGAACGCGCAGCTGAACGAAGCCGACGAAGTGCAGGAGATACAGAAAGAGAATGCAGAGCTAAAGAAGCAAAACGAGCAGCTGAAGCAAGTATGCGCCGACACCGGAGAGATGATCTCGAACTTTAAGAAAGAAACAGAGAAGTTACAGAAACAAAAGAAGCTGCTAATAGGCGTAGTAAACACTCTTATGGAGAAATGTATGGGAGTAACTGCGGAAACGCAGGATATTCAAACAAAGAAATCACTCTTTGGGCGAGTAAAGGGCCTGACATGGGAGCGATGGCAGAGAATATTAAATGCTGTGATCGCATTAGGTGCAACGGTACAGGCGTGCAATAGGACATTAAAGGCACAACCTAAAGCAGCAGTTGAGAAAAAAAAGAGTATCCGAGTACAACTCCAAGAAATTAAAGAGAAACACGGCACGAGGGATTGACACCCTCGTGCCGTTACTGTAAAATATGGACAAGCAAATACGGTCGAAAATCGACCGATTTTTTTGTCGGGAAAAGGTGGAAAAACTGTATTGATAATATAACGCCCTGATAGGGGGCTGGCAGGGTACTCAGAGGGGTGCCGGAGATGGTCAAAAAGCGACCGATTTTTTTGTCGGGAAAA
>NZ_JAQEHY010000035.1:0-7277 GCF_027665985.1 Butyricicoccus sp. AM78-15b2TA | reverse complement strand
GACTGTCCGGGCGGCGCAAGGGAGCTTTTCTCATGGATAAGCACCCTCGTTGTGGGGCTGTCCTTCAGCTTGCCGATAAAAAGCAGACTGCGGACTGCCGCCGTAATGTCGATAGACCCCAATCCCCGGTAGGTGCTTTGCGTTCCTGCGGCTTTGTTCAGGTGTCCAATCAGCACGATAGCGCACCCGGTAGCCTGTGCAATGTCTCCCAGACTGCGGAATATCGGGCGCACCTCGTTTGCTCTGTTCATGTCCACATCTGCGCCCAGAAACGCCTGTACCGGGTCAATGATAACAAGCCTTGCGTTGTTCTCCCGGATTGCCCTTGCTATGCGCTCATCGGCAAGGGTCAGCGGCGTGTCTCTATCGTCAATGACAAGCACTCGTTCAAGGTCTGCGTCAGCTTCCATCAGCCGGGGCTTAACGGTATCGCCCAAACCGTCCTCGGCGGTCTGATAGATGATATTAAAAGGCTCAATTGTTTCCATACCGGGCAAGGGCTTTCGGTTGGTGCAAGCCGCCGCAAGACGCATGGCAAAGTAGGTCTTTCCCTCGCCGGGGTTGCCCTGTATGATCGTCAGCTTTCCAAAGGGGATATACGGAAACCATAGCCAATCCACGCTCGTCAGCTCCACATCTGCCATACGGAGCATGGGGACAGGCTGGGCGGTGGGCAGCTCTCGTAGCGTGATTGTTTCCGCTATAAATTTGCGGCTGGGAATGTCCCCTTGCTGACGGAGAACATCGTTCCAGTCTTTCCTTGCCGGGACAAGGCGAATGACGGCGATCTCGCTGGGAATGGACTGTGCCAGTCGGGTACAGGCTTCGCTTCCTGCGGTGTCGCTGTCAAGGCAGAGGAACACTTTTTGGGTGTCCTTGCGTTCAGAAAGAAAACGGTCAAGAGCTTTGCCCGAAACGCCGCCCAGGGCAAGATAATTTCTTTTCTGCCAGTCCTGCGGATAAAGGCAGATGAATGATAACAGGTCAATCGGTGCTTCAAAGACAAAGAGCTGGTTGCCGTTTCCCTCATAGCGGAACGGATAGGACTTGTCAGACCCGGCAATGTCCTGTCTGAATGGGTCTGCCGTTCCTCGCACATGGGCGTATCTCGGCGTACCGCTTCGGTCTCTGCCGACAAACACAACATTGTGCCGCTTTGCTTCCTCGTAAATATCCCCGGAAAGAAGAAAAGCCTCAACAAGCGTTTTGTTGAGACCTCGGCTTTCGCAAAGAAATTGAATTGCTCTGTCGGCTGTTCTGTTGTGCAAGGGCAAGTGAAACGCTGTGGGCGGTGTTGTGCTGGCTTCGGTCTGCCCCTCGCCGCTTTCGCCGGTCAGGAGCTGGACAGCTTCGGGAAAGGACTTGCCGTAAAACTCCATGACAAAATCAATGGGATAGCCGCCCTTGCTCTGGCTGTGGCGAAACCACTTGTTTCCCCGGACGGTCAGGCTGTCATGTTCTTTCCAGCGGTATTCTCGTCCGCTTTTGATAAGCGTCTCTCCCTGTGTGCGGAGAAAATCTTCCAGACTGACGGCATTTGCCCGGTCAATCTGTGCTTGGGTGTAATTCATCGGGATAGTTCCTCCTTTTTCTGTCGTGTTTGGGGTCGATTTTGGAGCTTTTGTTCCTCTGTACGCTCGTTAAATCGGGCGGCAGTATCTACGCATGACTTGACCTTCCAAAGGCGGTGTAAATCGTCTCTGACAGCCTTAAACTCGCCATAGGTGGTTTCGTGCGCCTGTTCCAGCTCGTCATACTCTTCGGTCAGCTTTTTCATATCCACCTTGCCGTCCGGGAACTCCCCGGTCAGCTTTCGTCTGGCGGCGTAGAACTGTTTCAGTTCCGCTTCATGCTCTGCCTTGTACTTGGCTCTGGGCTTCTCAAACTTGATTTTCTGCAAGCCGTCATAGACAGGCTTCAAGTTCTGGAAAGCAGCGGAGCTGTCATAGAGCTGCTTGATTTCTTTCATTCGTGCGGTCTGCCCGTCCAGCGTTTTCTTCAAGCTCTCTGTGGTGGAGCTGTGTTCATTGACATGGCTTTCCAAATCTTCAAGGGTGTAAATGCCGTTTGCCCGGAGATAATTGAAAGTCTCGTTCATCTCCTTTAGGTTGCTGATTTTGCCTTTCTGGGAATAAGCCCCGGCTTTGCGCTGGGTGTAGTAGGCGTTCAGCAGAGAAACAAGGTCGGGGGTCTGCGGCTTGGCAAGCTCTGCTTTTGCTTCGGCAATCCAATCAAACAGGAGAGTGATTTTCTTCTTGATGTCCCGGATAACGGCATTGGTGGCTTTGATCCAGCGGTTGAACTCTCCCTTTTCGGTGCGTATGCCTTTCTTCTCCATTGCCCGGACGGTTGCGCCCTCATGGATGGTGGGAAGTAAATCCACGCCCTGCCGTTCATAGCTTCGGTGGTCGATACGGACAGTAAGACCTTTCTCCGCAAACTTGGCGTTGCACATTTCAGCCCATGTCTGCCGCCAGTGTTCCAGCGTTTCGGGACTGCCCCAGTCGGTAGTGGGAACGGCATTGAAAACAAACTCTCCGTTCTGGTCTCGGATACGGTTGCCGTCCTCGTCCAGCTCGTACACCCGGCGTTGCTTTAGCCCCCATTTGCCGTTCTGCTCGATGGGGCGGATGGGGCAAAGCACATGAAAATGCGGGTTTGGTATGCCGCCGTCCTCCCGGTCTGGCTGGTGTACGGCGAAGTCAACCACCATGCCCCGGCTCACAAAGTTCTCCAATAAAAATTGCCTTGCAAGAGCGATGTTTTCCTCAAGGGAAAATTCATTCTGCAAGGCAATGTCAAAGCTGTATGCAAGCTGGGCGTTCTTTCCACGCTCGGCTTTTTCCACGGCGTTCCATAGGGTCTGGCGGTCTGCGTATTCGGGCGGTGCATGGGACGGCAGGAGAATGTTGGAGCAGATCACGCCGCCCTTTCTGGTGTAGTCGCTGTATTCGCCGTAATACTCGCTATACAATCGCTCCCCGGCACGGTAGGCGGCAGAAGCAATAGCGGACTGTCCTGCGCTTCGCTTAGTCTGCGTGACGCTCAGATGAAATAGTGCCATCGGCTTTCAACTCCTTTTCTCTGTTTGTTTGGCTGATGTGGGTAATCGCCATGTGACGGACGGCTCGCTGGACTTCGGACAGGGAAAAGATGTGTTCCATCAGCTCTGACATTTCGGTGCGTGTGAGATCTTTGACCTCCGGGGCAAGGCTCTCAATCGTTCCGCCCAGATTGCAAAGGCGGTGGGTGCGCTTGGTGCGTTCGCCTTTCTCCAGATACTTCTTTCTGTTCTCCAGACGCTCCAGCTTGTGCTGTTCCTGTACAAGCTGCGTCTCGGCTCGTTCCTTTTCGGCTCGAAGCTGTTCAAGGGTTTTCGGTTTTGTCATTTTTCGTGACCTCCTTTTTTGAAAATGGGGATAAAAAAAGACCGTCAACTTTTCGCAGATTGCGACCAGTCAACGGTCAGTTTTTCGGTATTCAGTTGTTGTGTTCAGTTCGGTAAATTGAAGTTGGTCAAAGTTGTTGGCGAAGATATTCCACAACATTTCCATTCGTATCATAGAAACAGATGTTTCCTACATTGAGGGGCAGGACAATGGCGAAAGGCTTGCCACTATCAATATCAATCACTTGAATGCCGTTGCCATCATCTACTTCAAGTCGAACAATATTTTGGGTATTCATTGAGATAAATGCCCTTTCGTTATTTCCCTCAACAACAAACTCTGCAATGTAATCATCAACCTCAACTATATCTCCACCACCACGGAAGAAATATCCAAAAGACAAGCCAGGGCGATTTACATAGACAGAAAAAGTGTGGTCTGTCTTGTCCTGTGGGTAAGAAATAAATGCAGCCATTGTGTCGGAAATGCTTCCATCAACAATCCAATCATCCAAAATTTTTTGAGATTGGCGAATGTCTGCTTCTAAACTGTTTGCGGGTTTACCAATGTCATTGTTTGCATAAAGGAAACCGAAAACCAACACACAAGCCAAAATAACACCCAAGAGGATTATGGGTAATTTCTTTTTCATAGAATCACACTCCTTTATCAAATTAAGATTCTTGATTTTCAAACTTGCTGGCGGCGAACGGTTTGTCAAAACCGTTTGCGGACGGCAAGTCCACAGGGGATAGCCGCTTTAGCGGCGCAAGGGGGTGTAGCCACCTTGACGGAACGAAGTGACGCAACATTCTCGGTCATGCAGTTTTCTTCTGCTGACGGAGAATGAAGCTCCGCAGGACGCACTACTCTCGACAGAGAGTATAGAAGTGCGCCCTTTAGTTCCTAAAGGGGTTTGCTCCGGCTTAATTTCTCGACAAACTGCAATTAGTCATTTCAGTAAGTATTTTCCGAGTCCTATCTGAATCAAATATAGGACAAGGATATGTGCTGGATAAAAAACATAGAAGAAGTATTTTAGCTTCAGTTTACCACGCTTTCCGTTGTATAGCAGAATAAGCAAGCAGGCAAGAAGCGTACATAAAGGCGGTTGATTTCCCGTTGTCCCCATGTAAGCCAAAAGGAACAGCAACACTTGATAGATTCGGTGATTACGGCAAATATAAAATGCTGATATGAATAAGATCCCCTGCATACCGTAGTCACAATGGATTCCTTCCGCAATGCCGGAAAAAAGCACTACACTGAGAACTTGCAGGACTGCTGATTTTATTCTATCCACCGGTAGGTCTGATTTACACGAAAATCTTTCAAGGCATACCAATGTCAATAAGCCTAAAAACAAGGTGAAAAATACATTTTGATACTTCAAGTAAAACGGAAATGTATCTTCCATTCGTGAATACGCACTAAAGAAACCTATGTCAAATGGAACTTCCGAAATAAGGGCAAATGCAAGCATCAACCCAATATAGCGTTTTTTACTTCTTGTGTGTTGGAATCCTTCTGCCAGCAAAAAACAGAATAGCGGAAAAGCAATCGTCCCAATGCTTTGCAAATCAAACCGTATGAAATAATCTATCTCTCGGAATCTCTCCCACGACATTTGCCCGTTATCTGCCATAGCCCCCCAGTAGTTTGATAGCAGCCATTGCAGCACAATTTTACATAGATGGTCAATAAGCATTGTCAGTACAGCAATAACCTTTAGCGAATTTCCTGAGAGAAATTGAATGCGATTTATTTTCCTATCAAGGCTCATAAAGCAACCTCCTACCAACTTCCAATTCTACGATTTTTCGCATTCAAATTATACCATAAAACTCGTGAACAATTCTATCGCAACTTTGGAATATATGAGAAAAGTCCGAACAGTTTTCTGCCCGGACTTCCTCACTCAATCATAAATCAATTCTGCTTTCACAACTTCCTCTGCCTGTGCCTTGCAAGCGTTCATCTGCCGCACCCATTCCATTTGATTATCGGCTTTCAGTTGCTCAGTCACCCCGTTTTGCTCTGCCAGTGACCGCACGATCAGCTCCATGCGGTTTCGTGCCGCTTCGTCAATCTCGGCACAATGTTCAAAGAGCTTGTCGGATAGCACCAGTTCATTGAACAGTATCGGGCGGTGCATTTCTAAATACGCCTTGCGAAGTCTGCCGTAGTGTCCGATGGGCTTGGTCTTGCGGATAATGATGTTCGGGATAAGATAATCGCCGTTCCGTGTGTAAGTGATATTCATGCTGTTTGTACTCCTTTCATCGGCTCTCTCTGCGGTAAACTGCTGGCGGGAACGAACACGCCCTTTGCAATATCCTCCGCACGAATGGCGGCTTTCTTGGCTTCGATTTCTGCCTTTTTTCTCCCCTTGATTTTGTCCTCGTATCGCTTCTGCGCTCCGCTGGCTTTCCGCTTCAAGTAGTTCTGATGAAGCCTGTCTTTGCGTTCCTCACGCTTGCGGATTTCTTCTAATTCCTCTGGGGTAAGCTCCACTTCTCCAAACGCCGGAGGAACGAATCGCCCGACAAAATTGAAGTAAATCTCGACCTCCTGTGTGGTCTGTATACTGCCCTTGCGGTCACGCTCATGTACAAGGATTTTCTCGATAAACTCGTTGAGCATGGCAATGGTCAGCTTGTCGAAGTTCTCATATTTGTCAATCAGAGCGATAAAACGGTCAGCGTCCTTTTCGTGCTTCTCATAGCTCTTGACAGCCTTTTCCAGAACAGAGATTTCAGCGGTAAGCTCGGACTGTTCCTTTTCGTATTGAGCGTCCAGAGTGGCGTATCTGCTGTCGGACAGCTTGCCTAAAATGTTGTCCTCATAGATTTTGCAGAGCAGGACTTCCAGCTCGGAAACTCTCTGCTTTGCTGTGGCAAGGCGTGTGCGCTGTTTTCTGACCTCTGCCGTCTGCTGGCTGGACTGCGCTTCCTGCACCACACGGACAAACTCGGCTCGGTCATGCTTGGCATACTCGGCAATAGCTTTGAGCATTTCGGAAACAAGGGACAGTACCACATCTTCATTGATACGGTGCTGTGTCGTGCAGAGCTTTCCAACTGGGACTTTGCTGTATTGGGAACAGGTATATTGAGAAATACGCTTGCCGTTGTTGGTACGGTGGACATACATCTTGCCGCCGCAATCGGCACAATAAAGCAAGCCTGTGAGGGGAGCTGCTTCGCCCCAGCCGTCCGGGTAGCGTCTGACATTCCCACGGATTTTCTGCACAAGGTCAAAGGTCTGCTGGTCAATGATAGCTTCATGGGTATTCTCGAAAATCGTCCATTCGTCCTCCGGGACATAATGGCTTTTCTTGTCCTTGAAGTGCTTTCGAGTCTTGAAGTTGATGGTGTGTCCCAGATATTCACGCTTTTCAAGAATGTTGCAGATGGTGGAAGAACCCCAGCCGTACACATCTTTGAAAGTCTTGTTTTTATTCACACCCTCGCCGTGCTGGGCAAGGTAAGCGGACGGAATTAGGATTTTTTCTTCTTTCAGCTTGCTGGCGATCTGATACGGACCGTAGCCCTCAATCGTCATGGCAAAGATGCGCTTGACCACATCAGCGGCTTCGGGGTCAACCAACCATTGGTCTCTGGCTTCGTTCCAGAGATAGCCGTAAATGACCGTGCCTGTGAGGTGCTTGCCGGACTTGCCTTTGGACTGGAAAGTGGAACGGATTTTACGGCTGGTGTCTCTGGCGTAATACTCGTTCATAATGTTGCGGAAAGGGGTAAAATCATCGTCACCTCTGGCGCTGTCCACGCCGTCATTGATGGCGATAAGGCGAACGCCACGCTGACGCAGGATTTCCATAATCTGACCGACTTTCAGATAGTCACGACCCATGCGGCTCATGTCCTT